>JANNCA010000279.1:0-2616 GCA_031386075.1 Oligoflexia bacterium | reverse complement strand
GAAAAGTTCGCTGATCAATGCCCTCTTGGGTGCGAGGTTGGCTTATACGAGCAAACAGCCAGGTAAAACCCGTGCGATTCATTTTTATGCTTGGAAGGAAGCTAAAAAAATCCTAGTCGATTTGCCGGGATACGGATATGCGAAAGCCGCTCAGAATGAGAGAGAAAAGTGGGAAAAGTTCATCCAAGCTTATTTTGAGCAAGACACCCATTTAGAGCAGGTTGTTTTACTCCTGGATGCTCGTCATGGACCCACTGAAGTCGATCAAAAGGCGATCGAGTTCTTGAGTTTGCGAGGCATCCCAGTTACCTTTGTATTTGCGAAAGCTGATGCCCTTAAAACCCAATCCCAAAGAACATTGCGTAAACGGGAGGCAGTTGAGGGTTTGAAGCAACTAGGGTACGAAGTGGAGTTGCCTTTTTGGGTTTCAAGTCTTGAGAAAATAGGAATGAAAGAGTTAAAGAAATATTTATGCTCTTGAGAGAATCAAGAAAGTACTCCTTGAGAGGCTATTGTAAGTTTTGGATCAGGTGCTGTTGCGACTTTAGATCCTTGTTCCCGGAGTCAACAGTACCCGACCCAAAACTTACGAATCAAGGGAGTTGAGTTGATGCCAAATACAGTTTTTTTATCACTCGTCGTTGAATCAGTATTCATTGTATTGACCAACTTATTTTTGGTTCAGCCGAAGATTATTTTTGGTCAAAACTCTCAGAAGGCCAGGCCGTGGCTGAAGTGGGTCGGCTTAGTTCTGCTTTCGATTACTTTTTGCTGGTCCATTGTCGTGGGAATCGTTTTATCTATAAATGAGATGACCTTTCGATTGTGAGGCGTCTCGATTCAGTAAAAATTGGAATTGTAGCTCCTTCCTCGAAAATACCACCCATTGAGTTAAAGCTGGGGGTGGAAAGGATTCGCCAAGAAGGATTGATCGTTGAAGTTCATTCACAGTGCCGAAAGAGTCACTTGTTTTTTGCTGGGACGGATTCTGAAAGAGCAGGAGCATTCTTTGAATTTGCGCAAAATCCAGATTTTTCTGCGATTTGGTGTGCCAGAGGGGGGCATGGTGCGATTCGCCTTCTTCCACTACTCGATCAAATGACCCAAACTCACGGAGTTCCTCAGAGAAAGCTACTCGTTGGATACTCTGATGTGACTGCCCTGATGGAGTACGTGAGGTGCAATTGGGGATGGGCCACCCTTCATGCCCCGATGCCGAGTATGAGAAAGTTTAGTCTTCTGGAATCCGAAGATGTTTCGGTAATCACTCAGTGGATTTCCCAGGAACCGGCGAAGCCGATTTGGAGCAAAAAGCCCCTGAACTTTTGGACTTCGCCACCCTCAGTCGCCATTCAAGCTCCCTTGGTGGGAGGGAATTTGACGGTTTGGAATTGTCTTTTGGGAACGCCTTATGAGGCAAAGGCGAAAGGCTCACTTTTGTTTCTTGAGGATGTCGATGAGAGTCTTTATCGAATCGATCGAATGCTTCAACAACTCGCTTTGACTGACAGTATTCGGGGAGTCCAAGGTGTCGTCCTGGGGAATTTCATGAATTGTAGAGATTATTCTCCTCAGGTTTTGAAGTCTGAACCCAGTCGTTTAAGTGCTCGGGCGCGAAAAAGAATGCTAGAAGCCCCTAAGCCGCACGAGCTCAAGTCTTTGAGAAAAGTTTTTCATGAAATCACTGCTTTGAAGCAGATTTTTGGTGAATGGGGAGATCGATTGAATATTCCTGTCGCCTTTGGTTTGCCCGTCGGTCATGGCCCGGAGGTATCTCCCTTGCCTTTAGGTGCGGAGTACCGACTTTCTCCGAATGGAGAATTCAGTCTTTTGAGTTGGGATTGGCTGTCGGAACGAAATCCGGACAGGTTGACTCCGGGAGCAGAGATCTAGAGTCGGTAAGGAGCTGATCCAGGACTGACAATAGTCCAAAAGGAGTGTGTTCACTTAAACCGCTTTTTATGGACAGTCCTACGTAATTGGGTTATTTGTGTTTACCGAAAGTTTCAATATTGGCTCTGTGGCGGAATTGGTAGACGCGCACGACTCAAAATCGTGTATTCGCAAGGGTGTGAGAGTTCGATTCTCTCCGGAGCCACCAACGCAATCAAAGGCCTGGCAAAAGTCAGGCCTTTTGCGTTTGTGGCTCCGGAGAGAATCGAACGAGAATTTGCGACCCAGCTAAACTCTCTAATGGAGAGATTCGGTGAAATAAAAAAATCATTCATCTTTAAAATTTCGGCTCTCATCACTTGAGGGAGGCCATATAAGCTCGAATATCTTAGGGACTTTCGAAATCTTAACCTTGAATAAAGAAGGGTATCATCCAGGTTAATTTGTGGACCGAAGTGAGCTGCATCCAGGTTTAAAGAGGGAGTACCAGGATGGCCTGGGTTCGGGTGTTGAGAAGATTGATCACCCGAAGTGTCATAGCATGTGGTTTGTCGTGCCCCCGTCTCCTACCAGGACTCTTCCTAGTAACCTTCTACCTACTCAGATCTTCTCGTCGAGTGAGGCGATTGCGAGCCAACCCAATCTGAGTGAGGCGACTGACCTTGATCGTCTCATTTCCTATTTGTTCTTCCGCAAGGAAGCTGTCGAGAGCTCGAGAATGGA
>JANNCA010000263.1:0-2732 GCA_031386075.1 Oligoflexia bacterium | reverse complement strand
GGGTTTGGATCTCCCTCTTTATCAAGGAGTGGATACCATGATATTCGACGCTCAATACACACTTATGGAAGCGATTGAAAAGGTAAACTGGGGACATGCTGCAGCCTCGCTAGGGCTGGATATTGCAATGAGGGAGCAGATTCGTAGAGTGGTATTCATGCATCACGATCCCGCATCTTCAAACGAAAAGATTGCTGCTGCCGAGCATCAAGCAAAACTTTATTACCAAAATCAACTTAAGCATGCTCGAGATATCGAGCCTTTCCTTCACGAGGTAGAGTGGATGTTCGGCTATGAAGGGATGGTTTTAGAAATTTAGCTTCAAGGAGGCGGACAGGCGCCTTCCGAAGGTCCCTGACCCATCCTGTTAATGACAACAATTTTAAAGTCAAATAGCTGATATCGAGTTCCCACCAGTAGAAACCTTGATTCGCACTGCTCATATAGCAATGGTGATTATTATGCCAGCCTTCCCCCAGGGTAATGAGGGCAAGCCAAAAATTATTTTTACTTGTATCTTTTGTAGAATATCGAACAGAGCCGAAAACATGGGAAAGGGAGTTAATTGTAAATGTCCCGTGCCACAATAAAACGGTGCTGATCACAAATCCCCAAACTACAGCACCCCATCCACCTCCCGCATAGAGAGCCACAGCTAGAAGTGTTGGAGGAATGAGGTAATAGTGGTTGATCCACCGAAGCTCAGGGTATTTGGCCAAATCAGGTATTTGGTCCCACAGCACGTCATCGTGCTTGTCGCTTAATATCCATCCCACGTGCGACCACCAGAGTCCTTTTTGAAACGGCGAATGGAGATCGGCAGGTTGATCCGAGTAACGGTGATGGTGACGGTGGTTCGCTGCCCACCAAAGAGGGCCTTTTTGAGCCGCGGTGGCCCCGAGAAGCGCCATGATGGCTTGGGCGAATCGATTCATCTTGTAAGATCGGTGAGAAAAGTATCTGTGATAGCCTGCTGTGATTCCAAACATTCTAACCGAATAGCTTGCTAGGCAAAGTGCTAAGAGTTCCCATCGAAAGGGAATAAAGAACGCAATGATAACGCCTAGATGCATCAGAAGAAACGGAATGCTGCCAAGCTGATTCAATTTATGAGTTTGCATCGCCTTATCTTGCCTGAGGATGTGACAAACTCATGTAAAACTACTGTAAGTTTTATCGGTGACCTCGGGATGCTGCCCCTCCTTTTCGACCAATGAGTGCCATGTGTTCTCGATTTTTTGAAACACTTTGTCCCCCTTTACGGCCGATTTCAGCCATATGCTGCTTGTTTCTTGACACAGCTAATCCTCCCTTTCGAGCCACTTCTTGACGAGTTTTTGGATCCATCGCTGCGGTTCCCCTTGCGCCGGTTCTTCCTGGAGCTTTTCCTCGTTCTAGGGGTCGACTCTCGGAGTTCACAAGAGGTTCAGTTTCAATTTTATTCTCAATATGTTTATTTTCTTTTTGGAGTTCCTTTTCGTTTTGCTTTTCTGGTTGCCTTTCCTCTGCTCTCTCCGGTTCTCTTTCTGGTTCTCTTTCTGTCTGAGGCAGATCATCATCGTAGTAGTGACTATGCTGGCCTTGTTCGTTTAGACTCGTCATATTCCCTCCATAAAGAGTCGATCACAGTCATTTGGGTCGTTTATTCTTGGGTTGATTCTAATGATAGTGGTGTGCAAGCCGCATTCCCTGGCGCAGGGCGCTCCTGTTAGCGTTCTTGAAGCTTTATTTCAAGAAGTTAATTTTAGGGAATTTGAAGGATTATTACGCTTGAGATTTTTGAAAAAAATTAAGCTTGGGCAGATATGAGTTCGAGTTGTTCTTCGAGGTCTTCAACCTGAGTGCTCCAATATGAGTATGTGCCAAAATGAGAAAAGGCCATTGGAAATGCAGGGTCTTTCCATCTTTTAGCAATCCAAGCGGCATAATGAATAAAGCGAAGTGCGCGTAAAGCCTCAATTAATCTTAGTGATTTTTGATCAAAATTTCTAAATTCTCGGTAACCGTCCAACAAGATGTCCCTTTGGTCGACTGAATAAGAGTCACGTCCAGGAACTAAGAGCCAAACATCTTGAACTGCTGGACCACACAGCATGTCGTCAAAGTCTAAGAAAAAAGGACCTGAATCTTGCCAGAGCAAGTTTCCAAGGTGGCAATCTCCATGAATTCTTAGATAGTCAGAATCCTCCAACCAGGGTGCAGATATTGTGCAGATATTTTCTACAACTGATTGATATCTAGATTCAAAGTCTATTGGAATAAATCCACCCTTAAGTAAAAACTCTAAATTTGATTTTCCATAGGAAGTTG
This sequence comes from Oligoflexia bacterium, assembly GCA_031386075.1. Classification (GTDB taxonomy): domain Bacteria; phylum Bdellovibrionota; class UBA1018; order UBA1018; family UBA1018; genus CAIYTD01. The sequence goes on along the minus strand of JANNCA010000263.1, from coordinate 422 downwards.
TGTTGATTTTAAGGCGATGAACTGACTTTTTTAGTGCGCCTACGTTATGAATCCTTCCCAGAAGTCTCCCAATTCTGGTGAGCTGGTCTGGTGAAAGCTCGTCTGGACTGCGTCCGCCTACTTTAGGAAAGATTGCATAGGCAATGTTACTGTTTTCTGTGTAATTGATGGTGGCGCCATCTGCAAACTTTAACGGTGCGATTGCTGGAATTTCAGCTTCGCATAGATCATTTAAAAATTCATGTTCTTCTAAGATTTGATCATGACTCCATCTTTCTGGGCGATAAAATTTTACAATTCGGCGGCGAGAGGGCGAGTTTTTGGGAATGCCTTCGTTCTCCTCTTCGATTTCAACGTCATAGACTCGGTTTTCGAAACTATTGAGCGCCATGCAGCGTCCCGTACAGAGGAGTCCAGACTTT
>JANNCA010000212.1:0-7714 GCA_031386075.1 Oligoflexia bacterium | reverse complement strand
TTGTGGATAAAAAAGTTATCCACAAGTTATCCACACACTTATCCACACACTTATCCACAAAATAGAGCCGACCGAGTAATAATGTCAATTTTACTTAAACTGTTTTGATCAAGTATTAGGGCAAAAGAAAAGTTATTCGCTTGACAAGTAAAAACTAAGTTCGCACAGGAGCGTTAGTACGGATATAGTCAACTACTTCTTGAAGGCTTGTCCCGGGTGTAAATATCATTTGAACCCCTTGTTGTTTGAGGAAGGGGATATCTTCATCCGGAATAATTCCACCGACTACAAAAAGTGTATCGGTTAATCCTTCTTTTTTTATTCCATTAATTATTTCTGGAACTAATACATTGTGAGCGCCGGAAAGGATGCTTAAACCAACTACGCTCACATCCTCTTCAATTGCTGCATTTACGATCATCTCAGGAGTTTGATGAAGACCTGTATAGATAACTTCAAATCCAGCATCCCTTAGTGCGCGGGCAATTACTTTAGCACCTCTGTCATGTCCGTCTAGACCGGGCTTTGCAACGAGGATCCGAATTTTATTGAAAACCATGATTAAAAGCTCCTTGTTTCCCGATATTCTCCAAAAACCGATCGCAATGCATCACAGACTTCTTGTAAAGTTGCGTAGGCTTTGACAGCCGCAATGGTTGGTTCCATTAAATTCTTCCCGTTTTTAGCGGCCACTTTGAGTTGGCTTATGGAATTTTCATGCGCAATTTTAGAGCGCTTTCTTCGCAGCTCTGTAAGTTTTTGAATTTGATTTTTCTCTACTTCCCGATCAATATAAAGTGTTTCAAGAGGACGTGACTTATCCTTGGTGTTGTATTTATTGACACCCACCATAATTTTTTCCTTGGATTCTAGCTGTTTTTGGAAATGATAAGCGCTGTTTGCAATTTCAGCCTGAGGGAATCCTTTTTCAATCGCCTGAATCATTCCGCCCATGGAGTCAATTTTATGAATGTAGTCTAAGGTTTCTCGTTCTATTTTGTTTGTTAATGTTTCCATGAAATAAGACCCTCCAAAAGGGTCAATTATATTCGACACCCCTGTTTCTTCAGCTAGGACTTGTTGGGTTCTCAAGGCGATCATTACGGCTTCATGGGTTGGTAACGCTAAGGTTTCGTCCATACTATTAGTATGGAGTGAGTTGGTGCCGCCCATAACTGCAGCCATCGCTTGAACAGCAACTCGAACAATATTGTTGTAGGGCTGCTGCGCAGTCAACGAGACTCCAGCTGTTTGCGCGTGTGTCCTGAGCATCCAGGATTTTGGGTTTTGTGCCTGATATCGTTCCCGCATCAATCGGGCCCAAATTCGTCGAGATGCGCGAAATTTAGCAATTTCTTCGAAAAAATCGTTATGAACGTCAAAGAAAAATGAAAGTCGGGGAGCAAAGTCGTCGATTTTCATCCCACGGGCCAGGCATTGGTCAATGTAGGCGAGGCCATCAGCAAGGGTAAATGCGAGTTCCTGAACAGCAGTGGCGCCTGCTTCACGTATATGATAACCACTAATACTGATAGTGTTCCAATTTGGATAACGCTGAGTACAATATTCGATTGTGTCCGTAACCAAGCTGACCGCCGGAGTAATCGGGTAGATCCATTCCTTTTGGGCAATATACTCTTTTAGAATGTCGTTTTGGAGTGTTCCCTTAACTTTTTCGGGAGTGACCCCTTGCTTTTCAGCAACTGCAAAATACATTGATAGAATGACGATGGCGGGTGCGTTAATAGTCATCGAGGTTGTGACTTCGCCCAGTGGAATTCCCTGAAAAAGGGTTTCCATATCTTCCAGCGATGACACTGCAACTCCACATTTTCCCACTTCACCGTGTCCTCTTGGGCTGTCAGCATCTAGACCCATGAGTGTCGGCATATCAAAGGCGGTTGAGAGGCCAGTTTGACCCTGTTCCAAAAGGCTTTTAAATCGTTTATTGGTGTCTTCTGCGCTTGCGAATCCGGCAAACTGCCGCATCGTCCAGAGTTTACCGCGATACATATTTTGCTGGACCCCCCGAGTATAAGGGAACTCTCCCGGGAAGCCTAAATCTTTCATGTAGTCAAAGCCATCGTCAGCTAGGTCAGCCGGCGTTGAAAGAAGAGGAACCTCCATGTCGCTGAGAGTGGTAAATTTAACGGGACGGGCTGGATGAGCGAGTTCAGCTATTTTAAGCTTTCGTTCCCATTCTTCTTGTTCTTTGCGAATCATTTTCAAGCGGTCGGCTTCAAGTTGGGTTTCTTTAGTTGTGGTTTTAGGCGGGTTTTTTTGAGCCATAAACAAAGTCACTCTTTCGTTAACTCAGACTTGAGAACTCCTGAGCTGCGATTACAATGCGTTGAATTTCAGAAGTTCCTTCGTAGATTTCCGTAATTTTAGCATCTCGGAAATTGCGTTCGACAACATACTCTTTAGTGTATCCATACCCTCCGTGGACTTGAATAGCTTTTGTTGTAATCCACATGGCAGCCTCTGAGGCCGCCAGTTTGGCCATTGCGGCCTCTTTTGTATACGATATACCTAAATCTCTTGCTTTGGCAGCGGACCAAGTCAAAAGGCGGGCTCCTTGAAGACGAGTTGCCATGTCTGCAATAAACCACTGAATGGCTTGCAGCTTGGCAATGGGAGCTCCAAACTGTTCCCTCTCTAGAGCAAATTTTTTGGATGCTTCAAACGCACATCGCGCGATGCCTAGTGCTTGTGAAGCAATGCCAATCCTTCCTCCATTGAGAGTTGAAAGGGCAATTTTGAGGCCTTGACCTTGCTGGCCAAGGAGGCATTCGTCGGGAATGAAAACGTTGTCGAAAAAAAGTTGGGCTGTTGATGATGCATTAATTCCAAGCTTATTTTCAAGTTTGGCTACTTTGTAACCTTCGGTTTGAGTATCTACAATAAAAGTACATATTCCTTTGTGTGCAAGGTTTTTATCTACTGTGGCAAATAAAATGCAATAGTCAGCTTCTTTACCATTAGTGATCCAATTTTTGTTTCCGTTGATTTGATAGCCACCCGGAACTTTTTTAGCTTGGCATTTTAACCCAGCTGGGTCTGATCCATGTCCTGGTTCGCTCAGGGCAAAACAACCCAGTTTTTTACCTTGAGCGAGTGGAATGAGATACTTCTTCTTTTGCTCTTCCGTTCCATATGCAAGGAGAGGAGAACAGACGAGAGAATTGTTCACTGACATAATAACGGCAGTCGAAGCACATGCAGTAGCAATTTCTTCCATAGCGATAGCGTAGGATACGCAATCCATGTTTGAGCCGCCCCAAGTTTCGGGTACCATCATGCCCATGAGTCCCATTTCGGCGAGCTGTTGAATAATTTCAGCTGGAAACGTCCCTGTTTCGTCGATCTCCTTTGCTTTAGGTGCAATTTTTTCTTGCGCAAAAGCCCGGATTTGTTCAATTAGAAGTTTCTTCGACTCGTCTGTTTCTGGCCATCCATAAAGCATTAGGTTAACCCTTGAAATTTTGGTTTTCGTTTTTCAATAAAAGCATTCATTCCCTCGAGTTGGTCTAAGCTTCCAAAAAGTCGACCAAAAGTTTGGGCTTCTGCGTCTAATTTGGACATAAGACCAGTAGTTTCGCTAAATTCATTTAGCAATTGTTTAGCCCGACCGATGGCGGGCAAAGAATGAGAACTTATTGTTTTTGCGAGGTCTAATACTTTATTCATAAAGTGATTAGAAGGGTAAATTTGGTTGATAAGTCCAATTTTAAGGGCCTCATCTGCATTGATTTTTCTTCCTGTGAAAATTAAGTCTTTTGCTCGAGGAAGGCCAACAAACTTGGCTAATCTGATAGTGGCCCCAAAGCCAGGAATGATACCTAGACCGACTTCGGGCAGACCAAAAAGAGCTTTGTCATTAGCGACGATAAAGTCACAGGCGATTGCTAGTTCTGCTCCACCCCCTAGGGCAAACCCATTTACAGCAGCTACAGTGGGTTTTAACATGAGTTCTAAAAGTTTGGTCACATCATGACCGAGCTGAGCAAACTCAATGCCTTCTTCAACCGATTTGTTCTTCATTTCATCAATATCGGCTCCTGCAGTAAATGCTTTGTCTCCATCACCTGTTAATATAAGGACTCGAGTAGCGGGATCCTCAGCTTCCACTAAAAGCAGTTCTTTCAGGTCTTTTAGGAGAGCTGTCGTCAATGCGTTTAATGCTTTGGGCCTTGAAATTTTAATGACCGTAATTCCTGGTTCGGTTTTTTCTAAAATAAGGTGATTAGATGTCATATCTGTAAAATCCTCGTCCTGCTTTTTTCCCAAGCCATCCTGCTGCAACATATTGTCTTAAAAGAGGGCTGGGGCGGTATTTAGAGTCTCCTAGTCCGGAGTGAAGGACTTCCATGATGGCAAGGCAGGTGTCTAAGCCAATAAAGTCTGCTAAAGTGAGAGGCCCCATGGGCTGGTGAGTACCCAGTTTCATGGCCGTATCAATTCCTTCAATCGTTGCAATTCCTTCCTGAAGGGCGGTAATGGCTTCATTGATCATAGGCATGAGGATCCTGTTGACGGCAAATCCAGGCTGATCTTTTGCTTCTATAAAGGTTTTGCCCATTTTTTCAGCGACTGCACGAACTATTTTGAAAGTATCATCTGAAGTTTGGAGCCCCCGAATTCCCTCTACCAGCTTCATCATCGGCACAGGGTTCATAAAATGAAGTCCGGCAACTCGTTCCGGACGTTTCGTTTGAGCGGCAATGGCGGTAATACTAATAGAAGAGGTATTGCTAGCTAAAAGAGTACCTGGAACGCAAATTTCATCCAATTGGCGAAAAATTTGAAATTTGATTTCAGGTTTTTCGGTGACCGCTTCAATAACCAGTTGAGCTTGTTTAAGTTGGGCTACTCCTTGCGTCGGAAGGATCCGTTTTAGAGTCTGTCTGACGTCATCTTCTGAAAGTTTCCCTTTTTCGATCAGTTTTTTGAATTGTAGGGCAATTTTGTCTTTTGCATTATTAGCAAAATCAAGATTTTGATCTGCTAGAAGAACTTCAAACCCGCTCTGGGCCGCGGTCTGAGCAATTCCTGCTCCCATTTGTCCTGCTCCCAGGATACCAATTGTCTGTATCTCTAATTGCATAATTTTTCCCTCTCATTTTAAAGGTTTTGCCCAAATATCTTTTATTTTCCAATACAAAAATCAGAAAAAATTCTCCCCAAAATGTCATCAGGTTGAGTTTCTCCGATGAGTGAACCCAAAGCGTGGAGGGCCTGGCGTACATCAGATGCAAATAAATCGACTTCAGGAGCTTCTAGCGCTCGGTCTAAGTGGTTAAGTGCCGCCTTGGTCGCTGTGAAGTGGTCTGGCCGAGTGAGCATCAACTCGCCTTTTTCTCGTTGGGTTTGTTTCTCGCAAAAGTCTACGATAGATTCGACGACCTGAGCTATGCCGTCTCCGGTAAGCGCTGAAGTCTGAATCCAGGTCTGAACTCCATTCTTTTGTAGTTTTGGTATGAGTTCTTCGATTATTTCGGGATTTGTGACGTCACATTTTGTTAAGATACCCATTGTTCTGCCAGTTAGCCTTGTTATTTCGGCAGTGTCCAGTTTCGCATCTATAAGTGCACCCCATTGTTTTTGAATTGCATCCAATGCTGAATCGAGGGTTTGAGAGGAGTCCACAATACTGAGGATCAGGTCGGCTTCTCGAAGAGCCGCAGTGGTTTTCTCGATTCCAATTTTTTCTATGGTGTTGTTTGTTTTTCTTAAGCCGGCCGTGTCTTCTAGTCTCAGTGTGACAGTCTGAGTTTTTCCTCGTAAGGTCATTTTTTCGCGGACGATATCTCGAGTAGTTCCTGCTATTTCGGAAACTATTGAGCGGTCTTCGCCTAAAAGTGCGTTGAAGAAGCTTGATTTTCCAGCATTTGGCAGGCCCATAAACACGACTCGAGTGCCTGTTTGGATCCGAATGCCGCGATGATAACTGTTTTTAATTTTCTGTAAGAGGGGGATAATTTGTGCAGTATGCTTCTTAAGTTGGGGCAAAGAAACTTCGTCTACGTCTTGATCAGCGAAATCAATTCCAATTTCACTTAAAATTGAAACTTTTCTAAGTGAGGCTGCCAATTTTTCCAGTTGTTCGTTTTGCGTGCCAGAGAGCTTTTCTAGGGCCAATGTAACCGCTGTCTCATTTGATGCAGTGATTAGATCGACAACTGCCTGGGCTTGAAACAATGTCATCTTCCCATTTCGAACAGCCCTGAAGCTGAATTCACCAGGTAAAGCTTGTCGAGACCCTAAGGTATTGAGTGTTTCTAGGAGCCGATGAGCAATAAAGCCGCCTCCATGGGTATGAAACTCTACAAGGTCTTCCCCAGTATAGCTGTTTGGGCCTACAAAACGAACAAAGAGAGCGTCATCAAGAACTGTTTGAGATTCATCGAATAAAAAAGCCCTATGCATCTTTCGCGACTCTAGCTCCCTACGGGTTGGATCCGTTCGAGTGGTTTTTGAGAGGATTGAAAATGCTTGGGGACCACTCATTCGAATAATCGATATTGCTCCTCCTGAAGAAGTAGAAATTGCTGATATCGTGTCTTCAGAGAGATATTTTGACGATGCAGTCATTTTTTACGTGGAACGAGCTGGGAGTGCGTCTAGTTTTTTGTTCAAAATGAGTTGTTGAACAATACTAGCTATGGCGTTCACTAACATATAAACGGTCAGTCCAGATGGAAGTGCAAGCATAAATGCACCAAATATCAAAGGCATGAGCTGCATCATTTTGGCTTGAGCTGGATCTGTAGCGGTGTTGGGCGTTAATTTCTGTTGTACAAACATTGTGAGGGACAGCAAAATGGGCGTGACATAAAAGGGATCATGACTGGATAAATCATGGATCCAAAGAGTAAATGGGGCGTGGTAGAGTTCTATCGAGCTATAGAGCACGCGATAAAGAGCGAAGAAAATAGGCATCTGAATAATCATTGGAAGGCAACCAGCCATGGGATTGTAGCCATTGCTTCTCATCATGGTAAGCATTTCTCGATTGAGGGCCTCTCGATCATCTTTGTATTTTTCTCTAATTTTTTGCAATTGGGGCTGAAGCTTGGCCATTTTCCTCATGCTTTTCATGCTTTTATAAGTGAGTGGGTAGGTTGCTATTTTTAGTAGAAGTGTCAGGAGAATAATCGCAAGGCCATAGTTTTGGACAAACTGGTAGAACCACTTCAACACCTTCAAGAGAGGGTAGGCGAACAAAGTAAACCATCCGAAATCCACAGTATGATCGAGGGTAGGTTCAACTTTACGAAGCATTTCAAGCTCTTTTGGCCCAAAGTATACACGAAGGGGGATATTGAGAGTGTTACTATTGATTGCGTAAACCATGCTGATTCGCCCAGCATGGAGCCCTGCAGGCTGAACTAGGCCGCTGGAGGAACCAGTCGACTTGTCTATGATCGACATCATGAAGTAGCGATTGGTTGCCGCTACATACTTAACCGGAGAAAGAATTTCCTTTTGCTCTACCGTGTCTTTGAGCGGGACTCTTTCGATTGACTGGTTTGTCCAGTACACTAACTGTCGATCCTGGGCCTCTGGATCCTTTTCAACTCCTTGGGATGTTAAATAGATAAAGGGCCAGGCTGCGGCACCCGATGGAAATCTGGAGATCCGCGCCCCATGGCCAAGGAAGAACTGATCGAAATGCAGGGCAAGGTGACCGAGGTCCTGCCCGATTCGCGCT
>JANNCA010000180.1:0-1531 GCA_031386075.1 Oligoflexia bacterium | reverse complement strand
TGTGTAAATTTTAACGGATTTTAATTAAAATTAATTATATGATCTATTAATCTGAGTCTGCTTTGAAAAAGGCCCAGGTAAAAAGCCCTAAAAATACAAGGTCATTAGGCCCGTAGGTCAGGTAGAAAATAGCGGTTAAGGGGGACTGGGTGAACAAAGAGGGTATCTCAGGGGAGTGATTGGACAGCCAGTAGATCCAGGAAACAACGTAGGCTGTTTTCTCTAAGGCAAAAACTGCAGCTAAATTTCTCTGTTGAGACCAGTGATTGGAAACCGCAATAAAGGCAAGGCCCCAAAGAATGATGACAAACAATCCAAAATTTGAGAATACTTCTGGGTATCGCTCACATAATTCGGGATTAGAAAAAACCTTAGAAAAAACGAGGACTCCCACGAGATTAGAGAGTCCAGCGAGGATGTATCCATTTCGGATCAGGAGATTGAATTTTGGTTGCGATGCCTTCTTCATATGGATGAGTACCTGCACTAAATGACTGTAAGCATCAAGAACTATTTTTTTATGTAAGGCGGAAATAAATTGGAAAATGCTTGGAATGTCGATCATTTAATGACGCAGATGATAAAAATCATGGGGTTTTCTTCTCGGACGACTTCAGTTCTAGGGGGTGTTCTTCATTATTTCGAAAAGAAGGCCAGGAACTCGAGGGGCTCGATTGTTCTCTTGCATGGGATTGGCTCGAATGCGACCCATTTTTGGAGAGTTATGGGGCCCCTTCATCGTGCTGGGTATAGCGTGTATGCTCTCGATCTTCCAGGTCATGGTCGCAGCCCAGATCTGAGCGGAACGATGACGTCTGAATTGCTTCATCAAATGTTTGCAGCATGGGCCAATCAGGTCGTGCTGGGCAAATTTATTTTGGTGGGCAATTCATTGGGCGGTGCCATGGGCCTGCGATTTTCCCTTCAATATCCATCACGTGTGAATCGGCTGATTCTGATTTCTCCTGGAGGTGGATTCGAATCTGAAGGTGAGTGGGAGAAGTTTAAAGAGGAACTCGATTTTAAATCTGTCGAAGAAAGTATTCAGGTCATGCCGAAAATTTTTCATCAGGTTCCTTTTTATATGCCCCTGTTTTATGGGTCTTTCTTTAGAAGTATGCGTCGAAAGGGGGTTCAAGATTTGATCCGGCTGACTCGGTTTGAAGATTTTCGTTTAGATGAAGGAGCCTCGACTTTCGTTTTATTGCCCCAAACACTTTTTATTTGGGGTCAATCAGAAAAACTTTTTCCCCGAGCCCATTTGGCCAAGTTCAAGCGGATTCTTGGGAGCCAGGTTATTTTTGAGGAACCTGCTTCGATTAGTCATTGTCCTCAACTCGAAAATCCAGGGTGGCTTTCTCAGAGGATTCTTGAATTCTCTCGCTCTGTGGGCGAATGAGCCAACGAAGGGAAAGAGACTTAGAATGGGGCACGGATGCCTCTGAGAATAGGGGTTTTCATCCTGTTATTTTCTTTGATGGGGTTTGTGTGGTTTGTAATCGTTGGGTCGATTTTATTCTCAAAAGGGATC
>JANNCA010000113.1:0-3224 GCA_031386075.1 Oligoflexia bacterium | reverse complement strand
CGCTCACGTCTCTCCCTCAAATTATTCCGAGTCATCCATCAGCGCTATTTGGAATGTCGCTTAATTTTCAAGCCCGGCCCGCTGATCGGATTTACTTTTCTGGCGCTGCTCAATGGGGTGCGATTTCAATGAGTTCAAGTTCGTATTTAGGTGGATTTTTTAATTTTTTTACCGTGACTTCGAATTGCACTCTCGCTAATGCGGATGGGCAGAGAATTTACGGTGGATCGGGTCTCATGCCTCAAATTCAGGGACTGAATCAAGGTCTTCTGGTAAGCGATCAGAAGAAAGCCTATTTTCTGGGAAGCAGCGGAAATGCGCTGATTCAGAACGCAGGAAGTTTATCGATTGGAATGAATATGGATGGAACAGTGCTGGGATGTGGTTACCTTCAGATTCATTCAGTTCGAGTTGAGCGCTGTCTGGATAGTACGGGTGCCTCACAGGCTTGTCCCGTGATTTGATTACTCAACTTCTGCGATATTGAGATTGGCCCACACGATTCCGGATCCCGCTAGACGTTCACAGATCACCCTTCCTCGAGGGTCAACAATTCGAGTGTGTCCGTAGGCTTCCCCAGTTGGATAAAGATTGCCCGTTTGATTGGGTGCAATCACGTAGGAAGCGTTTTCGATCGCGCGTGCTCGAGTGAGGACGTCCCAGTGGGCTGCACCTAGAGATTTCCCGCAAGAAGAAGGGATGAAATGGACTCGAGCCCCCTGTTGGTGATTTTTACGGTAGTGGTCGGGAAAGTAGAGGTCATCTGAAATGGATAGTCCCACCTGGCCCCAAGGCGTCTTGGGAGTGATGGCTATTTTCCCTGGAGGTGATCGAAGAGTTGAAGAAAGAACCGAAGATTGAATCAGCTTAATTTTATTGTATCGAGCTTTAATTTCGCCGCTCTCACCGATGAGAAGACTCGAGTGGGTGATTTCGTTTGATTTTTTTCCAGGTTGAAGTGGAATGCTTCCCCCTAGGATCCAGACATCAAATTCGGCTGCCCACTCTTGCAGGGTCTGAACAGTGAGCTTACGGGCGGTTTCAGTCTCTCCTGGGTCAGTTTTTCTGTGGGGTGTGATCCCAGAGAAATTCTCAGGAAAGGCTACAAGGTCGGTTCCTCGGTCGAGGGCCTCCTGAAGAAGGTGGTAGGCTAAGTTCATATTCTCAGTTGAATCAGACGTGACTGTCATTTGGATTGCAGCGACTCGCATGGATTAGGCTACGACAGTCTTAGGAGTTGTTTGAGTTTCAGCTTCAACTTCTGGTGGAAGCTTTCCATACTCTGCATCGATGATTTCCATGTGGCCGCATTCCTTTTGAGGGCACTTATGCATTAGGCCGGCGCGTTTCGTGACTTTTTCCGTGAGAAGAGGGAATTGGCATTGTGGGCAGGGCTTGACCAACGGCTTATCCCAAAGGGCAAAGGTGCACTTAGGCCATTGATTACAGCTATAAAAAATCCGCCTAAATCTAGATTTTTTCATCGCGATTTCACCCACTTTACAGATGGGGCAGGCAATTCCAAGAGTAATCGCCTGAGTGAACTTACAGTTGGGGTAGTCGCTGCATGCGAGGAATTTGCCAAATTTTCCGCTTTTTACGACCATTGGATTTTGACATTTTTCGCATTTTTTATCAGTGAATTCCTTTGGAACAATAATGATATTGCCTTGATCATCCTTTTTGTAGTCTTGAGTGTTCTTACATTCAGGATAATTCGAGCAGGCCAGGAAAGACCCAAGTTTGCCCCATTTGATCACCATCTTGTGTTGGCACTTGAAGCATTCGATCTCAGTGGGGACCTCTTGACGTTTAACGTTTTTCATCTGCTTTTTCGCAGTTTCAAGCGTTTTTTCAAAGGGTTTCCAAAATTTAGTTAACGTCTTTTTCCAGTCTGCCTTGCCAGCCTCGATGTCGTCGAGCTGGTCTTCCATTGCTGCAGTAAATTCGGAGTTTAGAATGTCAGGAAATGAGGCTACCAGAAGCTCTGTGACAACTGTACCGAGTTCGCTTGGGTAGTAACGATTTTCTCGTCTTTCCACATATTCCCGATCCTGAATATTCGATAGGATGCTCGCATAAGTAGAGGGCCGTCCAATTCCTTTTTCTTCGAGTTCTTTGATGAGCGAAGCATCTGTATATCGTGGAGGGGCCTGGGTAAAGTGTTGAGTAGGGAGGATGGATTGATTCTGGACTGAATCCCCTTTTTGGATTTGAGGCAGTTTGAGAGCGTGATCTGTTTCAGGTTGACTGACATCTCCTTCTTCGTAACTTTCCATATAGGCAGCCGTGAAGCCCAGGAATTTATTCACGCTACCGGTGGCCCTAAATTTATGAATGTTAAAGTCTTTGTCTTCAGAGGTGACATCGACTGCTGTTTGATCGTAGACGGCGGAGTTCATCTGAGAGGCCACAAATCGATTCCAAATCAGAAGGTAGAGTCGATACTCATCTTTATCAAGTGACGATTGAATTTTTTCCGGTCTATTTTCGAGGGAGGTGGGGCGAATGGCTTCATGGGCCTCTTGGGCGCTTTTTCTGGACTTGTAGACGTTGGGTTCCACAGGGAGATAAGCTTTACCATATTGTTTTTCGATGTAGTCGCGGAGATCTTTGAGAGCATTGGGCTCAATTCGAACTGAATCCGTTCGCATATAGGTGATTAGGCCGTGAGTGCCCTCTTCACCTAAATCAACACCTTCATAGAGATGCTGTGCCAGAGCCATTGTTTTTTTAGCACTGAAGCCCAACTTTCTAGCGGCCTCTTGCTGCAGTCTGCTGGTAATAAACGGTGCTGACGGTTTTCGGGAACGCTCCTTCTGTTCAATTCCATGGATTTTCCAATCCAACCCTTTAACTTGGTTGAGCCATAGATTGACACTTGCCTGGTGAGGGAGTTCAGGGTCCTTGTCATTTATTTTAAATAAATTTGACTTAAATTCTATACCGTCTTTAGAAAAAACTCCTTCGACTTTCCAATACTCGTCGGATTTGAATGCTTTGATCTCTGTTTCTCGGTCGACCACCAATCGGAGTGCTACCGATTGAACACGCCCTGCGGAGATGCCTCGTTTGACCTTGTCCCATAGGAGTGGGCTGATCTTATATCCTACCAGTCGGTCTAGGATTCTTCGAGCTTGTTGTGCGTGATACATGTCAGAGTCTAGGGCCTGGGGGTTTTGCATCGCCTCGAGTACGCTGGGCTTTGTAATTGCGTTGAAGAG
>JANNCA010000122.1:0-7160 GCA_031386075.1 Oligoflexia bacterium | reverse complement strand
CACTCAGTTGCAGCGACTTGTTTTTCCTGAAGGGGAGCATGCCTCTATTCTTAAAGCGGCACAAATTCTATGTGAAGAAAAAATTGCTGAGCCTATTCTTCTAGGGAATGAGTCGATCATCCGAAAAAAAATCAGCGATATGGAATTGGATCAGCTCAAAAATATACGAATTATTCAGCCTGCGACCAGTGGTCGGGTCGAGGACTATTCGGTTCTTCTTTTTGAAAAAAGAAAAAGAAAAGGTCTGACGTTGACGCAGGCAAGTGAAAGGGTGCAACGAAATAATTATTACGGTCCGATGATGGTCGAGGCAGGGGACGCGGAGGTTGTGCTGAATGGAGTTTCGCAGAGTTACCCTGATACAATTCGGCCCGCTATTCATTCGGTCGGTGTGATTCCTGGATCTAAATTGGTAGGTGTTTATCTCATGATTTTTAGGAATCGGGTGATTTGGTTTGCAGATACCACCGTGAATATTTATCCTTCGGCTGAGGATCTTGCTGATATTGCGATTCAGACTTCTGAGTTTGCTTCTCAATTTATGAAGGAAGTGCCCAAGATTGCGATGCTTTCTTTTTCAAATTTTGGATCCAATCAGCACCCATTTGCCGAAAAAGCTCGGAAGGCTTCAGAAATAGTTCGATCAGCTCATCCTACCTGGATTTGTGATGGAGAGATGCAGGCGGATACGGCCCTAAATCCTGAAATTTCAAAAAATAGTTTCCCATTTAACGAGGTGGCAGGTGACGCTAATGTATTGATATTCCCAGATCTTCAATCTGCTAATATTGCCTATAAACTCATGGGTCAACTCAGTGAAGTTGAAACGATTGGGCCCATTCTTTTGGGAATGAGGAAACCAATTTTTGTATTGGCCCAAAATTCGACTGTGAGCGAGATCGTGAATATGGCAACCCTTGCCGTGTCGAACCTTCAAAGACTGCAATCCTTCCACCTTTCTAAAAATTGAAGTAGTTTATTTTTTGTCTAGCCTTTAACTTATCATTCAGTTTATAGATTCCCTGCGTAATTTTTCAATAGTGGGGTAAATAAAATGTCTTTTCAGTGCTGGTTTGGGGTTATTTTTTATATTTTTTTTCCCTTATTTGCAATTGCAACTGAGAAGGTAGTTGTGATCGGTGGGGGGCCGGCCGGTGTTGCCGCAGCTTATCGCCTTCTTCAACAAAAGGATGGTCTGGGTAGAAGTCTTTATGATGTGATCGTTTTTGAGAAAACGGACCGAGTGGGCGGTAAGTGCTTTTCGTTGCCAACTCGGGTTGGAAGTCAAGAGGGCGTCGTTGAGCTGGGGGCGATTCAAGTGGGCCCAGGCTATAAGCTTGTGATGCAGTTCTCTAAAGAGGTAGGGAATTCACTTCGAGATTATTGGGTTGGAAAATCTCTTCATTGGGCAGTGGATTCTAATGGGAATCCATCGGAAAATCCTGCTCCTGTCTATGTTTCTAGTGGTTCTGAATATACCCCGTGGTCGAGTTCAATTCAGATTGCCCGCGAAACCAAAATCTTGGATTCGGCTCTCAAGCGATTTCAGGCGATTGCGGATAGCCATTTAGAAAAAATTCCGGTGGAATCTGAGTTCAATCAGCCTTTTGAAACTTGGGCAGATCAGGTGGGGTTGCCTTATTATAAGGAAATGTTTCGTATTTGGATGACCTCTTACGGTTATGGTTTGCTTAAGGATATTCCAGCCTACATTCCGCTCTATGCGATTGGAACTTCGAGTGGGCAGGTGATGATGCTGCGTTTTAACGTGAACATGCGGATGCTCTCAAAGGGCTTTGGTGGGTTGATTCAAGAAATGGCTGATCAGTATCATATCCCTATTGAAACGGAAGTGACGGTGGAAGAGATCGTGCGCGACCGGAATCAAGTGACTCTCAGATACCGTCAGAACGGTCAGATTGTGACGAAAAACTATGATCGCCTCGTAGTTGCCTGTGGCTTGGAGTGCGTCCAAGACGTCATTCAAGATAAGTCGAAGGTAGAGCAGGAGCTGATGGATCTCCAGGTGTTTTCGCCATACGACGTTGTCATAGCGGATGTTCCTGCTCTCCCTAAGGGAGGCTACGTGATTCCACAGAATCTGGACCGGCCCGGGCATGTGGCACTGATCTCAAAAAACTCAGCAGCTGGGGAAGATGCTATCCTTTATATTCCTCGTGGGGGTGTTCGCAGGTCGGGTGAGCCGAGTGTTCACAGATCCGAGGTGGAGTTGACTCAACAGATCCAAGAAGACATGGGGAGATTTGGGTTCAGAGATGTGACTGTGAGTAAAATTCAATATTGGGATGCTTATTTTCCTCATTTCAATGATCCGACGGCTTATACGAGGTTAGAGCAGATTCAGGGTCAAAATCGGACGATCTACGTCGGCGGTGGGTACCGCTTTGAATATGTCGAAAATTCAATGAGCCATGCCATCGACACGGTTGAAAAGCATATTCTGATCAACTATCAGGCTCAGCCCGCCGAAACTTTCTGGCAATTAGGGCTCAGAATGTTCAATTGGTACTTCTCCGCTCAGAAGAAGGAGGTTGTCCACTAAAAGGTGCCTCCTTTTACTTGTAGTTTTCTAGTTCTTTATTGAGATCGGTGAGGAGGCGGTCTACTGAAACTCTTGTCCCAGGATCATTTGAAGTAGCAAATACGTTGATCGGATCAGGGGCAGAGGTTACCCCTCCCTCTTGAGGTAAGTTTTTGGGTTTTTTGAGTTCGGGTAAAATGACTTCAGTCAAGGTTTCGAGTTCAAACGCTTTGAGTTTGCAGTTTTTCCATTCTTCAATAGAGGAGGATTGAATGCACAGTTCTGCGTATTCCTTTGCTGGCCAGAGGGGGAGAATGTGAAGGCGAGGTTGCCTGCTATTTGTTTCAAATCCCCAAACAATCTGCCAATCACAAACTGTTTTGATGAAGTGCTGGTAGCGCTTGAGGGCGGGAAGGGCCATGACGGAATCGATTTGTTTTTGGCTGAGCTTTTTCATTTTTTGATCGGCCTTTCTTTGTTTTTCTTTCCACAGTCATCGTGCTTGTGTTGGAGACGATGAAGAACGACGTCTTGTAATTGGGAGTGAGAATAGTTATAGCCTTTGGCTGCTTCGCGACCACGCTCATGGGCGAGTTCCTTCCCTGGGGGATTTCTAATATGATGCCGTTTCCCCCTTGCGATCGAATTGATTTCTTGTTGAATCCACCCACGGTCGGCTGATGATACCTTATCGTTTCGGCTAAGTTCAATGAGTTTTTCCTCTCGGCCAACTCTTCCAGGTCGAATCCGTTTTATTGGAGTTTGGGGGCGTCGAGCTCGACTCAGGCTAAATGGGGTCGGCGGGAAGGTCTGGAAATAGGCAAGGGCAAAAGTGCCTGACCAGCCTAATTTGAACAAATTACAATTGTGTGCGAGGACCCCGCCGGCATAGTAATTATGGTTGCCTGCTACCTCTAGGCTGTGGATGGTAAAATCTCCCTCTTCAATTTCGGTTTCACCGACGACTTTGGATTCACCTGCTAAGGCTTGAATGAAGTCGCCCGGGCGAAGGTTTTGTGCTTCGACCCAAGTTTCTTTTTGTGTGAGGTAAAAGAGCTGATCTTGGGTGGCTCTCAAATCTTTTCCTTCGATTCTCAAGTGGATGATTTTCTGGACTGTTCCCTGGGCGGTTGCAATAACGGGATTGAGGTCACAAATCCCGCCGGCACTCAGAGTACAACTCATGAGAGTATCTCCGGGTCTAACGGAGGAGATCGAAACCTCATGATAGCCTCTGGGGCTTTCGTCTTGAATGCTGACTTTTGCATCTTCAAGAAAGCCAATCCTCCTTGCGCAGTCGGCGCTGATTTCATTATTTGCTTCTGTCGTGTGGATCAGCAAAAAGGAAGATCCTATGAATGTGAGAAAAATTCCAAAAAATAGATTTTTACTTTGACCTAACATCATGCGTCCCCATACAGTTTCTGGTTTCAAGCGGATTGCTCAGAGCGTTGATAGACCTCTAATAGTTAGGGATCAATTGCAAGAAATTACTGATGAGCCGTGTCACTCTGAGTGGAAGTAATAGAAAGTCTATAAATGAATCCGACTACGATTGAAATTTTAGCTACAGTTTTTCTTTTCTTAGGAGGGATTCATACCTTTCTCAGTAGTCAAATTCGACGTGTCTTGCTCAATGGCAATTTCCGGAGTTCATTCTTACAAAATCTCTTTGGAGAAGTTGAGTTTATTTTTGGCTTTTGGGCTGTCTTACTTTTGATCGGCATGACACTGATTCTAGGTTCAAAGGGGGCTCTTCAGTACATGGGGCGTTTAAGCTTCCATGAACCTCTCTTTGTTTTTGTCATACTCTTGGTGACTGCTGCGAAGCCGGTAATCGAGTTTTCAGAGCAGTCGATCGTTTTTCTGTCTCAATGGCTCGCCCGGTGGTTTTCAATGCCCTATGAGTGGGCGTTTTATAGTTGTTGTCTCGTTTTAGGTCCCTTGATGGGGAGCTTGATTACGGAACCTGCAGCCATGACAGTGACTGCGTGGGTTTTGAAGAAGCATTTTTATCAAAATCCAGTATCATTGCGGTTTAAGTACCTGACTTTAGCTCTGATTTTTGTCAATATTTCGATTGGCGGGGTCCTGACTCCTTTTGCAGCCCCTCCGATCCTCATGGTCGCTCATCCGTGGGGATGGACTTTGAAAGATACCCTTCACCATTTTGGCTGGAAGGTCATATTAGCCATCCTTTTGAATGCCGGTTGGGGTGTTTTCTGTTTGAGAGCTGAGTTGACTCAAATGAAAATTCAGCCCAAATTAGGTTCGTTCGGGGCGCGGGGTAGGTGGGTTTATTTTTTATTTTTGGCAGTGACCATTCATCAATCTGATGATGGATTTTCGCTTGTAGGGATTTTTGCCTGTTATCTTGCCATGATCGTCTGGAGGGGCAAAGGTTTCAAAGCTTTAAAAATGCTTCGATTTCGTGAAAGCATTGGGGTGACTTGTTTTCTAGGGGGATTGGTCATTCTCGGTGGGCTCCAAAAGTGGTGGCTTGAGCCTTTTTTGAAAAATTTAAATGCTGTTTCTTTGTTTCTGGGAACGACATTTCTCACTTCGTGGGTCGATAACGCTCTTTTGACTTTTTTGGGCTCTCAAGTGGAAGGAGTCACCGAAGGTTTTAAGTATGCTCTGGTAGCCGGAGCGATTGCTGGAGGTGGAATGACTGTGATCGCAAATGCGCCGAATCCGATTGCCGTATCCATTTTGGAAGACGAGTTCGGCGTGGACGGAGTGAGGGCAGGGCCGCTTTGGAGGGCGGCATGTGTACCGACCGTCATTGCAATGGCCTGTTTGTGGTTATTCTCTGACTAGGTTTCTATTCCAAGTAGGAATCTGCACGGTCAGGTGACTCGATCCATTGGGAATGCACTGACAGGCAAGGCGAGATCGAGTGGTGAGGCCTGGAGCTTTCTCGAGCTGATCTTCTTCCTGATCTGTGCTTTTGTTGCAAGTATCTAAGCCTTCTTGAACCACCACATGGCAAGTCGAACAGGCACTCACCCCACCGCAGGCATGGTCGATGTCAATGTCAGATGCGAGGGCGATATCTAAAATACTGCCTTTCAGTCCTGTCTCACTCGATGGGGGGTGGTTTAGGTCGACCTCGATGATTTTGCCTTGAGGCATGAAGGTGATTTTAAAGCGGGTCATGATTCAAGCTACTCCTGATCGGAAGGGTTACCAGTTTTTGCCTTTTTACGAAATAGTTAATCAATTAAGTAAAGAAAATCAAAAATAGGGGGGAATTCAATTCAGGCGGACGTGGATCATTTGTCCTGTGAGGCGCTGAGATGCATCACAGCAAAAGAACAAGGCGCAATGATTGAGGTTTCGCATCGCCCCTGAGGCGATGATCGTGTATGGGGGCTGGGGGTTGGAGTGACAAATGAAGGCATTGACACGAATTTTTTTGCCGGAAAAGGAGGTCGCGAAAAATCGGATCGCACTCTCCATCTCGGGATCTGCTGATAGGAGAACGAGGATGCTCGCACCAGGGTTGAGGACGCTTTCGGAAGTATGGAGCACCTGTCTGAGGGAAGTCGGAGTAGCCCCTGAAAGAATTAAAATATCGAGGCCTCGAATCGTAAATGGATTGAAGAACATCTCCCTTTCGATTGGATTGAGGAGTCTCGGAAGAATGCCCATGTTCACGTATGCGCCCGCTTGTTTGAATTGAACCACCATTCCCGAGATCAGGTCTCCTCGAGGGTGGGTGGTCAATAGTGCGGCTGCCTTACCCGATAAGTCGAGAGTCGCGTCAAAGCTCTGTTCGCCCAGGTCGAAGTGTGAGCGATCCTCCGCCTGAGTGGTAAACACCCCCGAATTCCCCATGAAAGCCCCCCTGCTCTTGAGCCTATTCTGGTTTAAGGTTTGAACTCAATCGTTTTTTACTTCATATTTTTCTCTTGCGAATTGCTTCTTGCATTCGCTTTGAAGTCTCGACTAAAAAGAGGGGAATATGAATAACTACCTTGCTCAGGCTGAAGCAGCCTACCAGAAACCTCTGATGGATCTTATTTTCGAGGCCCATGCAGTGCATCGAATGCATCATGATCCGAGTCAAATTCAAAAGTGCTCCCTTCTTTCGATTAAGACAGGAGGGTGTCCAGAGGATTGTTCCTATTGTCCGCAGTCAGCTCATTATGACACGGGTCTAGAAAAGCAAAGCTTGCTTCCTCTTGAGGAGGTTCGGAAAGCTGTGAAGAATGCCAAGGCCAAGGGTGCCCAAAGGTTTTGCATGGGGGCGGCCTGGAGAAATGTTAAGGACGGACCGGACTTTGATCATGTTTTAGAAATGGTTCGAATTGTTAAAGAAGAGAATTTGGAGGCATGCGCCACTTTAGGAATGATGAATGCTCAGCAGGCTGGGAGGCTGAAAGAAGCTGGACTTGATGCCTATAATCACAATCTAGACACGAGCCGAGAATTTTATAATAAAATTATTCACACTCGAACCTATGATGATCGTTTGCCTGGGTGGCGCCGTCGGTTTTATCGTGGTTTCACTCTTCCTCCCCTTAGTTGACTTAATCACAAAACTGTCCGGCTAATGGCCCTGAAAGGAGTTGCGTCATGACAATCTCGCCCGCCTCTCGCCGAGGATTCACGC
>JANNCA010000098.1:0-4483 GCA_031386075.1 Oligoflexia bacterium | reverse complement strand
TGTCTGCGCAGGACAAATTCATTCATCCTGATGGAAGCAATGATTGGTTGGGCTATCAGGAGGGGGTAGTTCGGAGGAAGGTTAGTAGTGAGAGCCGAATCGCTTGGCTTGCGACTTTTATAGCCCGTTTATTGAACGATGGGGTGGGCGTGACTTAGCATCACGACAAGAGCGTTGCATCGGCCAAGGCGGCCACAGAGTTGACTCCATAGGTTGAGATAAAGCATTTTCTTGAATGCTGCTATAGGTGCCGACTTCACTTGGTCGCCGCAAGGTTTTAAAGTCTAAACAGAAAACTTTAGTGAGTTAGAATGACTCTTAGAGAAGTGGAAGAAGATGAAGAAGGGAGCTGCCACATTCTGGATCCTGCATTTCGATTCAGGGTTCCCCTGAGCGGACCGTAAATGAGTGGATGGCACAGAATGTGATGATAGCTGAATGAGGGAGAAAATATTATGGCTGAGCAAACGGTTTCTTCGGCGGGTGCAGCCTGGGGAGGTCTTGTCGCGGGCTTCAATAGTTTTATGTTGTTTTTGCCAGCGTTGATAGGTGGACTGATGGTTCTCGTTGTGGGGTGGTTCATAGCTAAATTTGTGGACGTCATTGTCCGGCGCGTGATGCTTGCCATGCATGTCGATAGAGCATTCGCCTCATCTAAGCTTGGGGGGGAGCTTTCTCAGCGGGCGCCGTCACTCCTGATCTCTGGAATTGTCGCAACGCTGGCAAAATGGTTTGTGTTTCTAGTGTTCGTTCAAGCTGCGGCGAATGTCTTGAGTATGCCGCAAGTAACATCGATTATTAACAGCATTCTATTGTTTTTGCCCAACCTGATTGTCGCGCTGGCAATACTCTTTGTGGGTACGCTTTTAGCCGACTTTATGGGTAAAGTTGTTGGTTCATCAGTCTCCCTTACGAAAGTTCGGAACTCTCAGATGTTTTCGGTCATAGCTCGCTATGCGATCATTGGATTTTCTGCGATCGCTGCTGTGAATCAATTGGGGATCGCGACCAACTTAATTAATATCTTGTTCGCAGGACTCGTTGGATCATTGGCCTTGGCACTCGGACTTGCATTCGGCCTGGGCGGCCAAGATGTGGCTTCCGAAATCACCCGAGATTGGTATGGCCGTTCATCTGATTCCGCTCGGCTGAAAGTAGTTGCAGACGAAAATAAAAGCCCTCGTGGCGGAATGAGCAAGGGCTGAGCCGGGTGTATCTCGGGTGGAATTTGCTTTGCCGGTAAAATAAAAAGGGAGAATGAAAATGCCACTGGTGCAGATCAAATTGATTGATGGAGTTTTCTCTAAAGAACAGAAACGTGAAATGCTGAATCAAGTGACGGAAGCAATGCTTTCCGTAGAGGGTGAGAACCTGCGTGAGGTCACTCACGTAATCATTGAGGAGGTGAAAAGCGGCGATTGGGCAATCGCTGGTAAACCTTTTGAAACAGAGGACGTTAGAGCGCTCATTGAAGGAAAGAAAGTCCAGGCTGCCTAAGTAGAAAACGGGTAGACCTAGGTAGTTTACCGAAAAATTCGTATTAATTTTGGCAAGATGCTTCACGAACTGGCAACGCAAAAGGAATGAGCGACTCCTTTCGGGGTCGGACGCCAGCTAGCCTGTCGAATTTAGTGTAATTCGGACAGTATTTCTTCCTATCCGGCCATTTGCCGCGGTAACGCTTCTGGTACTACCATTTTTTGTTTAGCTTGACGAAGCAGTCTCCTTCGCTGTTGTAAAAGCGTGGTAGGAATGACATTATTTTCGGCTGCCAATAAATCCGTATGAGTGGTCTGTTTAAGGGCTGTCTCAATGGAGTCTGGAGTTACTTGTCCACACAATGCGGGCATCAACAAAGTCATTCGATTTAGTTCGCCCAGTGAAGACCGTCCAAGCGTCGATTTGAGTTTGCCTAAGATGGACTCTATCGCATCACTACTGACTAGGAGTGGCGTTTGGCCTATTCCTAATCTACATTGAAGTTCCTTCATCTCTAAAGTTAAATGACGAAATAATATAGGAATATTCTGCTTTAGTGTTTCGTTTGATTTAAAATCTTCTAAGGCTTCACTGGTGAAGTGAGACGTCATAACAATATTAATATCAAGCGGGTTCCATTTTATAGAAAAAGCGATTTTATACCTTCCGTCAGATAAAGATTCCAATCTGGCTAATTTAATGTAAATCTGCTGGGTTGACACATTATCAATAACGAAAAGTGCCTCTTTAAATTCATAATTTTCAGGGAACACAAACTCACTAAATATTGCGATTCCGAACGAAGTACAATCAGCCACTGAGTAGCTTTTATTTTCAATAATTAAAGTTGCCTCTATTAGTTCCGAACTTATTCTTTCTTGACGAATTAACTCTCTGCTAATATCAAGTAATTGTGATTTGCCTTTGACATTTTTCAGAATACTATCCCCTGTTTTATAAGCTGTATTTTTAATTACTTAGTTTAACAGAGGGCTTACAAAATAGGCTCTTATATTGACAGTGCATCCTGCCAAGTTTAGTGTCAAAAATATCTCCCTCTCATCGCTCCTCCGGTTCAGAAGGCCATGAGACACACCAATGTCGCCCTATAAAATTCTTCTGTTAATTTAATGGCGGATCTTGGAATTACAAAAAGTTTGAGCAGGCCTCATGTGAGTGACGATAACCCCTTTTCAGAAGTGAGGATAAAGTAATTCGAGAAAAGGACGTTTCTCGTGCACTTCCTGAGGTCTCTTCCCATCTTTCTTCGAGAATTACAAAAGCTCTCGCAGGAAAATATGGCGTGTCTTTGATTTCTGGAGAACGGCGTAGATTCGAAAATGCGATTATAGAGGCTAAGGGCGATCGAAATCAGGCCGCACAGATTTTGGGATTGTCGCGAGCCACTTTCTTCAGAAAGGCTAAGGACTTGGGATTGGTGAAAGGGAGAAGAACTCTCTACTGTTTACTGATTCTGTTTTTAAATCAGAATCAAGGTAGCCAGTGTCAACTGAATATCTATATCTTATCAATTAGTTACGATAATGATCACTAATGGATGTATTTATCTGCCATTAGTGTCGACATTAATGGCTACTTAAGGTAGACTATAAACAGGTCGAGAGGTATATATGAAACAGGCAAAAATCACATTTTATCCAAATCCCGAAGCTGCTCAAGCTTTAGAGTCTGCACCTTCGAAGAAAGTAAGCGAGCGCGTTAATGAGCTTCTTATGAAGGGTCTTTCAAAAGAAAAAGAGGAACAGATCAAAGCGGAGTATGATCGATATGATCGAGAGCTAGCGACTGCGCAACCAAGACAGATAGATACTAGAGGCGTTTCGACTACGATGTTAATGTCTCAACGATTGTTTGAAGATGAAGGTAACTCCGGCGAGGATTTGTTTTAAGTGTGGCGAGGAGAAGTTTGGTTGGCAGTTTGGCCGGCAGATCCAAAGAAGAAAGTACGTCCAGTGCTGATTGTGAGTAATAATCATCGTAATTCGGCTCAGAATCTTCTCGATATTGTAGTTGTTAAATTGACAGGACTTTTGCGAGATGACGGTACTAAGAAGCCAGTTAATGCAGCGGAAGATCTTGTAGTGGAATTTAAAAAGGAAACAATTATTCGCTGTGGAGCGATTTACTCTATTGAGAAAAACATTTTGAAAAAAAAAGTGACTCAGCTTTCTGTTCCAACCATGAAGGACGTAGATGAATGCTTGAGGCATTTATTAGATCTCAATTGAGACGTGGTTTCCAAAACCGCAGAGCAACTTCTTTGACGTCCTCCCCGCTCTAAAGGGCTTCACCGCTTACGCGGTTGGGGATTCCCTTAAGCTACTTTCGTAGCTCTTAGCGAGTCATAACTTTCTCGCGAAATACGTTTTAGGGCATGCAGATGCAAAGACGACGGAAAATTATCTTCACTTATGGGAACTAATCCAGCAGAGAGTCACTCAAGAAGAACAAGTCGAAGACTCGCTTGATCTGGAGGAAGTCTTAGGTTCTTAGTACGCGACTACTGATCTGATTCTTTATATGCACGATTGACGATATCCCAGATCTCGAGAAACTCGCTACGGGCTGCTTCCATTGTAGGGAAAAGGGACTTTCGTGGATCCCTAAACCCGCGTATAAAATTCGCCAAAAATGGCTGACCGTTCTCACTACCAATAACGTAAATACGAGCATCATCATTCATGGGGTTTTGATCGATCGCCTGGAGGATGTCGGGGTCTTCAAGTTCTTTTACTTCATGGGCGGTGAGCATTCTTGGCTGTGCGATCGGATCAGTAAGTTCTAGCAAGACATCTACTAAGAATGCGAAAACTGCTGTGGCTTTCGTTTCTGCCGAATTTCCGTCATAGGGGGCCACCCAATATCCATCAAAGGGTACCAGTTGATTTCCATCAATGGGGGCCACTGAATATCCGCCATTGGGGCCATCAGCGTGAAATTTGTTTGAGCCGACATATTCGCCATTCGTGAGACTGTCCTACTG
>JANNCA010000059.1:0-4049 GCA_031386075.1 Oligoflexia bacterium | reverse complement strand
AACTGCTCTGCTTCAGTTTTGGCAACACCCTTCCCGATTTGCTGACCAGTAACAGCGATCCCCGCAGCTTCGGCCGCAGGAGCCTATGGCCCAGCGCTCGTGGGTTCAGTCCAAGCGATGGAGGAGAATCCAGGAAAGTATACTGAGTTTATGGTGAGTGGATCGCCTATCAATAGTACTTTTACCAGCGGTGGTGCTAAAGCTGGTTCAGCTGATACACAGGGTCTCGGCGCCAGTAATCCCGGATTGTCCTTTTTGCGTGCTCCTGCCAACCAGGGCTCAGCCGCTACCGGAGTCATTCAATACTCCGGCAAACTACCCGAGGTCGATATCTGGCATTCCAAGACCGACCTCAATCTCTTTCAGATCGTCTCGGATCGATTGGTTAAGGCAGCTCCTCGGGTGATGCCTCTAGGAACCCGTTTCTAGGGCGTAGTGCTTGCCTTGGTTGAGATGCCCGGACTATTGAATCGTGCAGCAACCGGTATTCGCAATATCGTTGATGATCCCCACAGCTTCAATCGCCTGCTTACCGATCTCGACCTTGTTCTCGAAGGAGAGTCCATTTCTGGGCGTGGCGGACTTGGGTAATGATGGACAGCTTTCCGTCTGCGGCTCTCAGAAGGCGAGCAATTTCGGTGTGCCCCGTTATTGCTGCTCGGTTTAGGGCAGTGCCACCGTTAGGTGGTGCGGAAGCGTTCATGTCGATATCTGGGTGTCCTAAAAGGAGGCGGGCAATCTCTGTGGACCCGACAATGGCAGCTTGCATCAGCGGAGTTCCGCCCTTATGATCGGCTTGGTTAATGTTGATATCTGGATGGTTGATGAGGATTTTACAAACGTCCAGAGCCCCCATGCCTAAAGCCCGATAGAGAGGAGTGACGCCCTCTGAAGTAGCCTTGTTGACTTGAGCCCCACTTAAAATTAAAAGTTGAGTCATCTCTGCGCCTGATTGGACGGCGCTGTACATGAGTAGAGGTTCGTTTCAGGGAGTGAGAATATTCACGTCTGCCCCTGCAGCGAGAGCATTTCTAGCTTTTTGCAAATCGAGCGATTCTAGGGCCATTTCTAAGTCATACTGAGGTCTAGCGTATGCTGCAGTGGCAGTTGCAAAGATGCAGGTGAGTACTACAAGAGTTTTCATGAATTAGTTCTTTATTTTAATGACATCAACATTTTTTATGTTTTTAAATAAATAATAATTTTTTATATATGTAGATCACGGCAATGATTTTGTCAACAGTCAGGAATGAAATTTGACGATCACAAAATTTAATGATTGCGAAACGGACTCGATCTTTGGAAATTTAAGATTGCATCTGAGTGGACAGCCTCTGGTCTAGAAGGAGTTGGCTATTGCCTAGACTTTTGTGTAGGTAATTGTATGTCCTCGATTGATGTATTTTGAAACGGATTGCTGTGATATCTGTAAGTATTGAGCCAGTTCTGATTTGTTTCTGTAACCCGCTGCTAAGGCGAAGGAATAGAAAAGTCCCCTCGTTAAAGATGGTTTGGCATCAAGACTAGTGCATGGCATCGATCCAAACGACCACAGAGTTGGTTCCATAGGTGAGGGAGTGATCGCGGTTAGATAAAGGGGCCTAAAAATTTGCGTCTTCTTGTGAAACTCACAAGTTTAAAGGTGGGGTATGAGCAACCGTTATGCCGTGTGGCTCTGAAAGTTCTGGGCCGTGCACTGTTGACTCCGGGAACAAGGGCTTAGGGTCGCAACCGGATCGGTCTAGAACTTTCAATAGTCCCGCCAGGCAGGCTATTGTTTCGTCTTAAAAAGTAATCTTGAGATTTATAAGATCAAGATTGAAGGGGAGTTTTTAACTTTCTACTGAAAGCAGATGAAAATGCGGTTTCAGGAGTCTCACAATTAATGCTTGAAGATTGCAGTAAAACTGAATGAGTTTTAAACTTTTTATCGAGTATCTAGCAATAAATGAGGTCCTAGTTTATTTTTTGGAACCTCGACGATCGATCGCTTTTTGTTTTTAACTGCAACCGGTACCCGAGAGTCACAGGTACCATAATCTGTTTTTTCCCCACCTTCAATGCTCTTTCGCCGCTTCTGCTCGCGATACTTTTCGAGAATCTCTCGATGTCCCGGTTTATGGGGTTGAAGCAATGCTTGCTGGATTTTCCGATCCTTCCACTCTTTAGCCACAAAGAGAGCTGTTTTGGACATCGGATCGATTCCGGTCCAATACATCGCAGTAGCGAGGGTCATGGGAGTTGGAATAAACGATTGAACTTGTTGAAGATTCCAACCCTTCTCTTTCAGATAGTCATAGACTTTTTCCATCTGTGTGTGGGTGGTTCCAGGAAAGCCGCTAATAAAATAAGGAACAACGTACTGTTCTTTTCCTATTTCGTCAGAAATTTCTTTAAAATAATTTACAAATTCATCGAAGTTTTTCAGGCCCGGTTTCTTCATCAGATGGAGAACTTGATCGTCCATGTGTTCAGGCGCCACTTTGAGATGACCCCCGACATGATGGGTAATCAGATCTCGCATATATTTTTTACCCGATTTTTTGTCTGCAAACGCAATATCGTAACGCAATCCCGAAGCAATACGAATTTTGCGAATCCCAGGAATCTTTCTGGCTTTTTCTAGCATCTCGACTTGAGGGGTATGGTCTGTGTGGAGATGTGGGCAGACTTTGGGATGAACACAAGACAGTTTCCGACATTTGCTTTGGATCTCAGTACTCTTGCATCGGAGCTGATACATATTTGCCGTGGGTCCGCCGATATCGCTGACAATGCCTTTAAACCCATTCACTTGAGTCAGATCTTCGACTTCCTTAAGAACGCTTTCTTCCGATCTCGATTGCACAATTCGCCCTTGATGCAGAGTAATTGCGCAAAAAGAGCATCCCCCAAAACACCCTCGGGTCGAGGCAACTGAGAACCGAATCATGTCAGCTGCAGGAATCCTTAATTTATAGCTGGGATGCTGCTCCTTGGTAAAGGGCAGTAAATAAATAGAGTCGAGTTCTTCTGTCGAAAGCGGTAAGGCAGGAGGATTAATTACCACCGCTTTATTTCCATGATATTGAACTAATCTTTTCCCATTATAGGGACTGGCTTCGTACTCAATAAAATAAGCTGCTTTAGCAAATTTCTTCTTATCGTCACGGACTTCTTCATAGGAGGGAATCGTTAAGCGCCCTTCTAATTGACGAGCATGATCCTTAGAAGCGATATATGCCATTCCTCGTTGAGTCTTCAAATTTGCGAGAGCTTGCTGAGTTTCAGGTTGCTCGAGGCTTAAAGGACCCGAAACATTCTCGGCAGCCTTACGAAACTCATCTACAAGTGTGGTGGTGGTTCGCTCTCCCATTCCAAAAACTAAAAGATCGCTTTTTAATTCACTCAAGATCGAGGGTCGAATTTTATTCTGCCAGTAATCGTAATGAGCTAAACGGCGAAGACTCACCTCTACTCCGCCGACGATCAGAGGAGTATCTGGAAATGCCTGACGCGCTAAATTTGAATAAACGATGGAAGCATAGTCGGGGCGCTTTCCGCCTATCCCTCCTTCCGAATACGTGTCATCAGAACGTACTTTTTTGTTTGCGGTATAATTATTAATCATACTATCGACGGTTCCAGATGAAACACCTACAAAAAGCCGAGGTCTCCCCATCTTGAGAAAGTCTTCAGTCGAATTCCATCGGGGTTGAGAAATGATACCCACCTTCATCCCCATTCGACTCAACCATCGACCCAAACAAGGAATCCCAAAAGTAGGATGATCGACATAGGCATCCCCGTTAATCAGGAGGACATCGAGCTCTTTCCAGCCTCTCCACTCCATCTCTTCGTGGTTCGTAGGTAAAAAGCGACTGCAGGCTTCTCGATAAACCACTGAATTATCAATTTTTACAGAAAGTGCGGGAATAGCTGAATTTTGCATGGAATCCTCAAGGCACAATCTAATACCTGGTTTCGAGGGAATCGTCAATTCTGACTTTTTAGGTCCAACAATGCTACCGTTTGGAAAATTGAAGGATTTTTCTGAACACCTGCCGCCC
>JANNCA010000043.1:0-2505 GCA_031386075.1 Oligoflexia bacterium | reverse complement strand
TCGTGCCTTAATTGCGCGAAAGATCTCAACAAAGACGAAAAAGCACTCTTTGTTGAGGAGGAGATCGGAAGAACCTTTTGCACTGAGACCTGTATATCGAATTACTTTAATCCAGATATAAAAAGATTAGAAAAAGAATATTTTAAAAGGCTATCTTCTAAAGACCTTACGGGTGAAGAGCGGGATAACTTAGCTCATTTACGCTGGTTGACGCTTCAGGAGCCGGATGAAGTTTGGAGAGAAAAGACTCTTTCTGGTGATTATAGGTTTACATTGATTTCTGAGTTTCAGCCGGATCATCGCCGTATTTGGTGTGTTTGTATTTGTTTATTTTTAAGGGGTGAGCCTAGTTTTCTTTATTTAGCATTTCCTACTCGTAATGCTGCTATGGCCAGCCATTATCGAAAAGGTGAGCGTGTTCAAGTAAGCTCAGAATCCAGAGGAGTTGATGGTGGGGTGAGAGGCGTTGAAACTAATGCTCCTTCTCCTTATCCGTACGAATCAAGATCCTATTCAGAATGGGGTCAGTCCATGAGCGCCCAAATGAAGGATGCCCACTCACCTCATGCTGACTCCGGTACCCCTGAGGGAGGCGAAACAAATTCGAACAAAGCAGGGTTTGTAGACGGGCTAGCCGATGCTTGGACTGAGGACGAGACATTGAGAGCCCAGCTGACTCGCGATCGCAGCAGCAGTGATATTCCAATTGATGAGTTTAGCCTTTATCAGAGCTGCTTAGAAGAAACACTTGAAGCACCTGATGAGGTTTGGAGTATGCAGATGACTGACCATCAGTCTATGCGGCTCTATCATTTTTTACGCCATTATCCTGATGAGGTTCCTGGCGTTTGGTATATTGTGATCGCAAGAGAAACTGATGATGACGAGCAGATAGAAATTTTAGATGCATTCCCAACACGAGATCCTCATTGGGTGGAGCAATTTAGAAGAGGTCAACAGGAGGTAGGTGTTACGGAGAAGAGGCCTACAATGAGAATGGTTCATTAGAATTACCCTTTAGAAGGATCCAAAAGAATAACTGAGTGTTTGATCTGAACACTTGTTGGCATCTGAAAAATTCATTACTAGGCAGTATTTCATGAGGGCCCTTTGAGGAAGTTCTACGACGTAGGCCGCATTGAAACCCGTATTGTTTCCAAGAGATCCTTTAAATGCAAAGTAGGCAGCGGGCTGACCTGTGATGTCCGTTGTTGCTTGTTGGCATTGTGAAATCGGAGAACCTTTTGAGTCGACGATATAATTTGAATTTCCTGTACCGTTCATTTCGGCTGGGAAAACGCAAATTGAACCTGAATTAATCGTTTTTCCATGGACTGCAACGTCTGTTTGATTATTCGTATTTTTATTTCTACAAACCTCAAAATGTCCCGTTCCATTTGTAAATAACTCAAGTTTTGGAGTGATAGTAGACACCCCATTACAAATAAAGTTTGAGCTGATAAATTCATAGCTTGAATCGGTGGCCCCTGTGGTGCTATCCGATTGAAATTGGTAAGATTCTGGCGGGGCAACAATGGCGTTTGAGTGTCCGAGGTTTCCACAGCCCACAACTAAAAAATTTAAAGAGAACCATGTCAGTAGAGTTAAAGTCTTTGTATTCATTTTTTTATCTAAGCGTCCTCGGCACTTTAGGTTAAGTTGGCTAGGTTGCAGTTAGAATAAGCAAAGACCATGCCGATGGTATAGAGTTGAATTTACATAGTTTTATTCATATTTTAGTGAAAAAAATTTTGACTAAAATATGTTCACTTGGATAAAGGTGTGTCTGAAGGTACTCTTTTGGGAGCTCTTAAACGAGCTATCGCAAGTCCGCCTGCACCGATCCAAAAAGAGAAAAGTCCAAACCAGTCTCCCCATCTTTTGGCGAGGGTGTTAATAGGAGCTGTGAGAGGAATGAAAACATTCATGATGTTTTGAACTCCAAGAGGTGTCGAATGAGTAATTTCTCCGTCTGGCATAATCAGAGCAGAGATTCCTGTGTTCGTAGCACGTAGCATCGGGAGGTGAGTCTCAATGCTTCGAAAGGTTGATAAAGCCAAATGGAGTTGCGGTTCACCCCATTCACCAAACCAAGAGTCGTTCGTAATATTCATGATGATTTGACTTCCTTGGCGTGCGGCTTGGGCTACGTAGTTTGGGAAAAGGGCTTCATAACAAATGATGGGTCCGATTTTTACGATGGGGACCTTCGGGTTATTTGTGGAAACTTCTAAAACAGACGGGCCTAGTCCTCGACTGAAGTTGCCGACTTGTGGAAATGAGTTTTTTATAAAATCAAACGAATCCGCTCCAGGAATATATTCCCCGAATAAAAGAAGGACGTTTTTTCGATAAATCTGTAAATTGCCATGAGGAGGGGTGAGGAAAAAAAAGGCATTGTAGTCATTTCTTCCGGCTCGATCATAGCCGCCAAAGAGGAGCGGAATATTGAGTTCTCTTGCATAAGTGTCCACCTGTTCGTCCAAGAGAATTTCTGAACGGGTG
>JANNCA010000089.1:0-2612 GCA_031386075.1 Oligoflexia bacterium | reverse complement strand
CGTCTCCTTTGACTGGGCGAAGAAAAGCTAATGTAAAGCGTTCTTGTTTGTACTCTTCTCTTTTGACCACCTCAAATCCTAAGCCTTCGCAATAAAAATGGAGTGACTTCTCTAAATTCGTAACTCGAATCATCGTGTGAAGATAATGAAGCATGGAATTGCACTGCCACAAATGACTGGTTTTTGGAATCTGGATTTAGACTTTTATGATTCCTTATAGGATCTAGGTACGTCTTCTTGAGTCAGTTTGTCACATTTTTTACAAAGATGAACCTGAATTTGGTCCCAATTGAACCAATCTCCATCTCTTTGCGCGAAAATAAGGCGACAGTGAAAACACTTGAATTGATTTCTTCCCACTTTAAATTCACAGACATTGATCATTATTTGCCCCCAGATGATACTTGTTAAAGAGTCAACTCTGAATAATAAAAATCCACGGAGCAAACACTACCCTAGTGTTGACCACTAGTGTTAATAAAAATGAAAATATTTACTCAGCCGAGTCCAAGTTCATTTTTCTAAACTAAAATATCAATTGACTGGTCCATTGATATCTATTGTTGAATGCAATGGAGCCGTCCGAGTAGGTGGTTTCTGAATTGTGAAATACATTGATAAACGCAACTGCATGTCGGTAGTACGGCGTTTTTCCGTCAGAGGTCTGTCCACCTTCTATGTAGCCTTTAGTTTTCCACAAAGCGATGAGGAGTGGCTGAAGTTCGAGTGCAATTCTGTTATGTTGAGTCCGCGAGAATATCCAGCTCAACTCCAGATCAAGTAGAAAAAGCATGAGATTTTCATAAGTCGCCCCCAAGGCGATAGCATTACGTATTGTTAGGTCGAAATCAAAATGAAAAAAGAATTACGAATTAGAGTGGTCTCTTTTATTCAACCCATCGCCCGTGAACGAATCGGTAAGTTAAATAAACTTGTGCAGTGAAAAGTATGATGCAGACTCCTGACACCCAACTGACATTGAGACGGCCCTTTGAACTCGATGGCAGTGTTGGGTGAAAAAGGATTTGAACAAAAACGAGGACAAATAAAATGAAGGTCGTGTGACCATGCCGGGCTACGGCGATAAAGTCTGCACTCGCCTTCGAAGAAATGAGAAGATAATGCATGCAAAGAATCGAAAAATAAAGTCCAGACCTCTCTTGCCATTTTGGATCCATTTTGAAAGCAGAAATTAATCCAATTAAGGTCATCGGGGCAATGCTGCGGTCTAAGGACATTTCTGTATTTTCAAAAAAATAACGTGGAATATAGCTCAATGGGTTCAAAACCGCCCAGGGTTGATGGCTGACTCCACCTGCAATTTTCTGGAGATGCATATACCAATCCCACCGTCCAAATTTGACCTGGCAATACGAAAAAAAGAGAAAACACCCTAAAGATGAGATCAGGCAAATTCCGATTGCGGCGGAGCGATGAACTTTAGCTCTCAGAAGCGGGTAAGCTAGAATGGGAAGTCCCATGAGACGAGTCGAGCACATTCCAAATCCATGAAGGGAAGCCAAGAACCCATGCCAACTTTTAGAATGGGCTGAGGCGAAGCGTTCTGTCCAATAGATTGTTCCTATGAGACAAGCGAGAAAGAGCGACTCGCTATATCCCATGACCATGTAAAAAGAAGTTGGAAAAGCAAGTATGAGCAGTGATAGCAGGATTGAGGTTTTGGCATCTGCGCCCCAAAGTTTCAGGACGAGGAAAAAATAAATCCAAAAAACGAACGTCGCTATTTGCGCCACAACGAGGAGTGATTCTTGAATTGAAACGTTGAAGAGTTGAGAAAATTTTCGGCTTAGAAGCGGATATCCCGGGAAGAATGAGCCGTTTGTTTTAAACGTTTCCATATCATCCTGAGTGACCACCTCTGTAGATGCACTATGGTAGCCGTTGAGTGCGACGTCAAAATAGCGTAAACTGTCCCAATTATTTAAACGGTGATACCGATGGAGCCCAGGGTGATTTTCATGAGGACAGTCATTCCAGCCTGTAGGGGGAGGTACTAAAATAAATTCAGACAGCGGACCTAGACTTCTTGGCGACAAGCTGAGGGCCAAGGCTATTTGGAAGAACGTGAGGACTAAACTCATCCAAAGAATGGCCGGAATTACTGGAATTGTCAGAAAAATGGATCGAATTGAACGAAAATTGTGCTTTTTCATTTTAAAAGCGAAAAGACGGTGCTCCAACTCTGAGGATGAAGGAGATAGCTGTAATGAGTAAAGGGGGTCATTTCAACCGTTTTAGTTCCGTCAAGCATGGCTGACTCTGACGGCAAAATGAGGAGGTCATTTTTACTCCATAGACTAATCCCTTTGACGCTTTTGGGCCAGGGCTTCTTTGAGATTCGCTTCATGAAAGGGCTGTCGGGACGAAGGCTGCGTAACACCGCGCTGTTTGCATAACGGGCAGAGTGAGTTCCCTGGTGGGGTGAGCCTAAAGTAATGAATGTGCCGACTTTGCGAGAAAGCCCGTAGTCCAGAATGGCCAATCGTGAGGCGATTCCCCCTAGGCTGTGAGCGATGAGATCGACTTTTTTTTCGCCCGTGACTTCACGGACATGATCGACAAAAAGGGTGAGAGCGTTTGCCATTTGTTCA
>JANNCA010000008.1:0-5270 GCA_031386075.1 Oligoflexia bacterium | reverse complement strand
TGCCAGGTCTTTGGCTTCTTTCATGTTTTGGTCTGCGTCGCCTCGGCCCAGAGTGATTTGGCCTCGACCGCCATTGATTTCGCTTTGAATCACAGGAGCTGAGTGCACTATATTATCAAGAACGATGGCGAGACGCTCCCCTTTGTGGGCCGAAGTGAGTTTTCCGAAGCTACCGGCACCTGCAGGCGTGAGTTCGAAGGAAACCAGAGGCCTATGGGTTTCAGGGTCAAAGCTCACTTGGGCGTCTTGGAGGTCTTGTCCAGTTACATCTGCCTGCTTAAAGAGTAAGTAAGGAGAGTAGCTTTGTTCTATGTCTGCTGATGTTTCCCCTGGGTTAGGGTTGCGGTTTCTTTCGAAAGAAATTTCAGAGTCTGCTGGAATTTTGCTTTTTGCCAAAGTGTTCAGCTTTTCAACAAAATCAGAAAAGCGCTGTCCTTCTTGATAATGCAGGCTGTTTTCCTTCTCGAGGTTGGCGACCAGAAGGGGTAATTGAGTGCTCTTCATTCCCGATTCATTTACGATTTTGAATTCCAACTTAGCGGTTCTACCAATGAGTTGTTTCGCACGTTCAATTTCCTTTACGCCGGGAAGTTCTACGACAATGCGGTTTTCCCCTTGACTTGAAATAGCGGGTTCAGTGACTCCGAATTCGTCGATTCGATTGCGAATGACCTGGATACTTTGGCTGAGGGTATTGTCTCGAATTTGTTCCTTATAAGAGGCGCTAAGTGCTAAGTCATAGCTCGACGGAGACTGTCCTACTAAACGAAGGCTGACCGCAGAGCTCTTGATCAGTTTATAGATCTCACTTTGGTTTTGATTTTGAGCTTCTGGGGTGGAGGCTTTAAATTCTATTTTAAATCTCGGATCGAGTTCATTTTCTGTCGAAGTCAGTGGGGTTGGAGTGACTTCAAGATGTTGTCGATCCAAGGTGGTTTTGAGCCCTTTCATTTGGCGGTCCAGCACGCTACTGTAAACTTTGCTGAAATCGATCCCGTAAACCATATAGAGACCACCCTGAAGGTCGAGTCCTAAGTTGACTTTCTTTTTGATGGGGAAACGAGTTTTGTCAATATCTAGGTTTGCCAGTGTCGGAAAAACATAGGCAACCGAAGTGACAACAATGATCATTAAAAAGACGAGTTTATACCACCAAGTTTTTTGCATAGTTCCAAACCTTCTCTTTTAGATCAGTACTCATTTTGCCAGGAGTCGTCAATCACCGTATGAAGGCACTCCTTTTGGGGTTGTTGTCAGTTCTGGACCGGGTGCTGTTTCGACTTTAGATCCCTGTTTCCGGAGCCAACAGCACCCGGTCCAGAACTTGTCGCCGTGTTACCGTGTAAAATGAGGAATAGCTAAAAACCCGCTCCAGAGATCGAGGGCCGCAAAACCGAGATAGGCGACGAGGCTGAGGTTGACCCAAAGAAA
Organism: Oligoflexia bacterium; assembly: GCA_031386075.1. Lineage (GTDB taxonomy): Bacteria > Bdellovibrionota > UBA1018 > UBA1018 > UBA1018 > CAIYTD01. The sequence continues at coordinate 3,839 of JANNCA010000008.1, read as the reverse complement.
GAAATGAAGCCACTTTTGACTCTCGGGAGTTTTAACAAACCCCCAAAGCTCCTGGATTACTTTGAGGCTCATCAGGAGTGCTGGCACTAAATAAATCCACCGAACCTGTAAAAATAAGGGTGCCATCAAAGCGACGCCTAGGTAAGCTAGACACCAAAAAACAATTTGGCGAACGGTCACGTTCAGTCCGTAGCTTACCGGTAGGGTTGGGAATCCGCCACTTTCATAATCTTTGCGATAGCGCAAGGCGAGGACCCAGAAGTGGGGCATCTGCCAAAAAAAGAGGACTAAAAAGAGATAAATCCCGGCGGGGTGAAAAACTTGACCCTGTGCAGAAGTGTAACCCATCAGGACAGGGATTGCGCCAGGGATTGCTCCTGGAACTGCAGCATAGGCCCAGTTCTTTTTCCACCAAAGAGTATAAAGTCCATTATAAAAGAAGACGGCTACCCCACCTAAATAAAAGAGTGATGGACTGAGCTTCCACAGGGTCATGAGTCCGAAAAAAAGGGTCAGTCCAACAAAAACAAAAACAGCGTGGGGACTCATTCTGCCGGAGGGGATGGGTCGACTCGCTGTTCTTGGCATGAGCGCATCGATTTTGTATTCCTGAAGCTGATTCAGTGCCGATGAGCCAGAAGCAAGGAAGAGGATCCCGAGCAGGGTCGTTCCCATTCTGGATAAGGCTCTCGCGTCGAGAGGAAGTTCAGATGGCTGGCCGATTAAATATCCTGCCAAAACACTGATTAAAACAAGGAGGACAATTCCAGATTTGGAAAGCTCCCGGATGACTTTAAAGCCGAAGGTAAACCCTGCGGTCATTCTGCCAATTGTAAGCATACACATTGATTCGCACAAACTTCATGGCTCTACAAGGTAAGGTTCAAAATGAAATTGACTTGAATTGGTCCGCTCACTATAACCATGTGATCCACTATTGAAAAGTAAGCCATTGAAAGGCAAGTTGGAATGCGTATATTAGGGCCTCAAGTCAGGCTTCAGGTTTTCGTCAGCTTTTTGATGCTCCATTCAGTTGCTTTTGCAACTCATTTTCAGCCAGAATTAGAAAAAATGGATTTGGAATCTCCCAAGGGGATTCCTTCCGAACTTAAAGAGGCAGGGATTACCGAGCATTTAGGGAGTTCCGTTTCGATTGAAGAGTTGTCATTCAAAGATGAAAGGGGCAAGACGGTCCACCTGTCAGATTATTTTAACAAGGGTCGTCCCGTACTTCTAAATTTGGTCTATTACGAATGCCCCAATCTTTGCGGTTTTCTTTTGAATGGACTCATGACGTCTTTAAAGAAAATGAGCTGGACCGCTGGGGAGAAATTTGAAATTGTTACTGTAAGTATTCATCCGGGCGAGACTCCCGATCTTGCGAGAGGAAAGAAAGAAGCTTACCTTCAAGCCTATGGAAGGCCTCAAGCTCAATCAGGGTGGCATTTCCTTACGGGAGAGGAGACCCAACTTAAAAAATTGGCTTCTCAGGTCGGATTTGGTTATCGTTATGATCTCCAGGAGAAACAGTATGCTCACAGTGCGGCTATCTTTATTCTCACTCCAGCTGGGAAAATTTCTCGATATTTGTATGGGATCGAGTTTTCGGAGAGAGACTTGAAGCTGGCTTTGCTCGAGGCATCCAGTGGAAAGATTGGAACAGTGGTGGACCGATTCCTTTTGTTTTGCTATCGGTATAATCCACAAACTCGGAAATACTCAGTTTATTTGACCCAACTGATGCAGGCTGGGTGTGGCGGTACAGTGGTTATTTTTGGTGGATATTTAGCGATTTTTTGGCGTAGACAAAGAAAAGTACCAGAGGGCCTGGAGAATCCACTAGGTTTCGATGGAAGCGAGAAAAAGGAGCCGAACTCAAATGTTTAACCTGGCTTTTGCAGGCACTACCCCTCTCCAAGGAACAGAAATCGCGGTACGCTGGGATTTTCTTTACAATTTTCTGCTTGGTTTAAGTGTTTTTTTCTTCGTTCTGGTCGTCGGAGCGATGGTTTATTTTATTTATGCTTATCCCCATAAAAAAGGGAAGAAGACTCAATATATAACCGGTAGTCACCTTTTAGAAGCGGTTTGGATTGGAGTTCCAACCTTCCTTTTGATGGTCGTTTTCGTTTGGGGATATTCAGTTTACCACTCCATGAGGCAGGCACCTTCGGATGCCTATGAAATTCGAGTCATTGGAAAGCAGTGGCTTTGGACTTTTCAGTATGAAAACGGAAGAACCACAGTGGGCGAGGTTTTTGTTCCGGTGAACAAGCCCATCAAACTGATCATGACGTCGGAAGATGTCCTTCATGGATTTTTTATTCCTAATTTTAGAATTAAACAAGACGTTGTTCCCGGAATGTACACGAGCATTTGGTTTACTGCGACCGTGCCTGGGAAGCATCAAGTTTTTTGTACCGAATATTGCGGTACCTCTCACTCGGGTATGTTAGCGAAGGTCGTAGTTCTAGATGAAGATCAGTGGAATGCCTGGAACCGAAATAAAAAATTAGGTGTCATTCCAATTGCGGGACAAGAACTATCTGAGTCTGATCGAGTTCAAAATTCGGATGAAGGACGTTTGACACAGGTTTCATTGGTCGATCAAGGCAAGGCCGTTTATCAGAATAAGGGCTGCGTTGCTTGTCATTCTGTCGATGGAAGTACCAAAGTGGGTCCGACCCATAAGGGCCTTTTTGGAAGTCAGGTGGAAATGGCGGATGGTAGAACCCTCATCGCGGATGAGAACTATATCCGGAATCACATCGAAAATCCCCAGAAGAATACTGTGAAGGGCTTCAATCCAGTGATGCCCACTTTTAAAGGTTTGATAACTGAAGTTGAGATGAATGCATTGATCGCATACATCAAGAGCTTGAAGTAAATGGGCTCTTGCCCCAAGAGTGATGCCTCAGGAAAAATGATGAATACAGAATTCCTTAGGGCGAGCGATAAAAGGAGAGTTTAAGTATGGCTAACCATGAAAAAGCAGCACATACAGGCGATAATTATTTAAATCACTCTAAGGGTCTCATGTCGTGGCTCACGACGCTGGACCACAAAAGAATTGGGATCATGTACCTTTTTACGGTACTTCTCTTTTTTTTGGTGGGAGGAGTTTTTGCCTTAGGGATTCGACTCGAGCTTTACAAATCGGGTTTTCAGGTTCTGGATGCCAACACTTATAATCGTTTTTTTACCTACCATGGTGCGATTATGGTGTTCTTAGTTGTGATTCCTGCTATTCCTGCCGCTTTGGGAAACTTTATTCTCCCCGTGATGCTCGGAGCTAAAGATGTGGCCTTTCCTCGTCTGAATCTCCTTTCTTATTATATTTTTATAACCGGTGCTCTGTTTGCGACAGTATCCCTAATTGGAAGGGGGGCAGATACGGGATGGACCTTTTATACCCCTTATTCGATTCGAACCAATACGACCGTGATTTTGGTTTTGACTGGGGCGTTTATTGCTGGTTTTTCGTCTATCCTGACTGGCCTCAATTTTATCGTTACTGTTCATAAATTGAGAGCACCTGGATTGACTTGGATGCGTTTGCCATTGTTTTGTTGGGCTCTCTATGCGACGAGTATCATTCAGGTCTTAGCGACTCCGGTTCTGGCAATTACTTTGGCACTTCTGATGATGGAAAGGCTTTTGCATATTGGCATCTTTGATCCTAAGCTCGGTGGGGATCCGGTTTTGTTTCAGCATTTTTTCTGGTTTTACTCCCATCCGGCTGTCTATATTATGATTCTTCCAGCTATGGGTATTATCTCAGAGGTGATTCCTGTTTTTTCTCGCAAGCCGATTTTTGGTTATAAGGCGATCGCCTATTC
>JANNCA010000118.1:0-6990 GCA_031386075.1 Oligoflexia bacterium | reverse complement strand
CACATAATTTTCTCTCTCAAGCTCGAGCATCTTCTGAAATCGAAAGTGACTTCAATAAAGAGTACAAGCTCACTGGAGTGCAGCTGGTTCAGTCCGTTCCCCTCGAAACCAGCCTGGAGCAACCCGCAGTTCCTATGACTGCCGAGGTGTGGGTAGACATGATCCGGGGCGCAAAATCGACTTTGGATCTCGCTCAGTTCTACGTCAGCAACAACAAGACGAGTGGGAAAGTCGATAAGTCGAACGAAAAGTCAAAGAGGCCTCTTGAGCCCGTGTTGCAGGAGCTTGAAAAGGCGGCCAAGCGAGGAGTTCGAATTCGGCTCCTTCTTTCATCTTCTCTAGTTCAAGAAGATCCCGATACTTTGGAACGCTTCAAACGGATGAGGGGAGCCCTTATCCGGATTTTAGATTTATCTACGGTTTCGGCTGGGGTGCATCATGCGAAGTATTGGGTTGTGGATCACAAAGAAATCTTCGTCGGAAGTCAGAACTTCGATTGGCGGGCCTTGAATCAAACCCATGAATTGGGAGTTCGCGTTTTAGATTTGGATTTGGCTAAGCAACTCGGTAGGATTTTTGAATCGGATTGGAAATTGGCCAAAGGGGCCGAGGATCCTGCATTGGGATATTATTTGAATTCGCTAGAAACCCCTAAGAAAGTGGAGTTAGTGGCGAGCCCTTCTGCATTGAATCCTTCGGATACTCGTTCGGCCATTCAGGCATTATTGGAGCTGATTAACGGAGCAAAACGGACTCTTCGAGTTCAACTCATGGAGTATGCTCCTCTTGCCGGGAACCAAATTTATTGGCCTGAGATTGATAACGCCCTTCGAGCTGCCGCTATTCGGGGTGTGAAAATTCAAATTCTACTCTCAAACAGTCATTCGGCTCTTCGGGCCGTCGATTATTTGAAGTCTCTGACCATGATACCCAGTGTTGAAATTAAATGGGTGACCTTGCCGCCTTATAGTGGGGGAGTCATTCCCTTTGCTCGGGTCATTCATAGCAAGTACATGGTCGTCGATGATGAGGTGCTGTGGCTTGGGAATAGTAATTGGAGCAAAGGTTATTTTTACAATTCAAGAAATGTTGAGCTCATCTTTCGTCGATCTGACCTTGCCCAAACGGCTACCCAAATTTTCCAAAGGATTTGGAACAGCATGTATGGTGAAGGCGTGGTCAAGACCCTATAATCTCAAGATTACCTTTTTGGGCAAGGCGTTCAAGAAAATGCTTTTAGTCGCTAAAGAATTGGATCCTCCGCACGAAAACATTTTCTGGAACGCTATACCTGGTGCTCCTTAGTGAATTCCTTCATTGGCGAAGTTGAGCTTCCAGAGGGCCGCAAATTTTTTCGGATCTTTTCTACAATCTAGGGATTGCCCTAAAATCAAAGAAGTCTTCACAAAGGTGCATTCCGGCGTCATGGATCCCGCCCAGAGTCCTCCGTGAGAGAGTAGTTCCTGGCTCACGAGGTAATTCAGGGGTGAGCTGACTGGGTTCGGGTTTTGTACGCTGCTTTCAGTCGCCAGAGTCACTGGAATGTGCCTTTGTTTGGCTTCTAATAGAAAGTTAAGAAAAGCGGGGTCATGCGTGGGTGCCGTTCCCGAGTGGAAGACAATCAGTACCATTCCGTCGAGGTGAGGTAAAAGGTGCTGCGTGAGCTGCGCGCTTGGAAACCCCGGAGTGATATGGCACATAAGAACCTTTGGGCTGAATAAGGGCAGGAGGCGTTGTTTTTTTGAGGGCTCGGTGATCGTTTTGCTATAGCGAATGGTCGTTCCAACCACAGCAAGGGGGGGGCAGTGAGGAGTTTCGAAAGCAGAGAAGTCAGCGGCACTCCGCTTGCGAACTCGATTTCCTTGAAAGAGCTGGTTTCCGAATAAAACGGTGATTTGGTTGACGATCCTTCGAGGACCATGGGCTGCTATTTCTACAGCAGAAATGAGGTTTGTCCTGGCGTCGGTGCGTAACGCAGAAAGCGGGCGCTGGGCTCCTGTGATGACTACGGGCTTCAAGCAGGGATGAAGGAGAAATGAAAGGGCGCTCGCTGTATAGGCGAGGGTGTCCGTTCCATGAAGCAGAACGATGCCCTGATAGTTTTTCCAGCTGTGTCGGATTTTCTGGGCGATGAATACCCATTCGGCTGGCCCAATATGAGAGCTATCTCGATTGAGAATAATATCGACGTCGCATTGAGCTAGAAATTTCAACTCTGGAACTTGATCGTGAAATCTCTTTTTGAGAAAAGCCGGGGAAATCTTAGAAACTCCTAACTTGCCGGGTTTTGATTTTTCTCCGGGTTGAATTTCCATTCCGAAGGTTCCGCCTGTATAGAGAATCAGAACGTGAGGAAGCGCCATGATTGGGATGGTAACAGAAACAAATCTCTATCAGTAAAAATAGATAGGGTCCTTGACTTTTTTACTGAAGTGACAGCACTCTTATGAGTTATGTCGCACACAAGACGACGCTATGTTGAGCCCTTGCTCAAGCGAGCTCTTTTCCATGCACCTATTGTTGCAATCTTTGGGCAAAGGCAAGTGGGCAAGACCACTCTTCTCGAGCAAAAAGCTCATGAATATCGAACTCTCGATGCTGAAAGTACATGGATGGAGTTGGAGGCCGATCCGGCGCTTTTTATCCAAGGAAGAAAGCATCGCTTTGCTATTGACGAAGCGCAGCTTTCTCCTTGTTTATTTCCAGCTCTCAAAGAACACGTACGTACGCATAAGAGCCCCGGGCAATTTATTTTGTCAGGATCAGTCCGATTCACCAGTCGAAAGGCAATTCGTGAATCCTTGACGGGAAGGATTTCTACAGTTGAAATTCTTCCTTTTACTTATTCTGAGGCGACTGAAACTCAGCTCCCGTTTCAATTGAAGGCACTTTCTCTGGTTCGCAATCAGAAAGAACTCGATTCGGTCTTTCGGTATCAAAAATCCCATCGAGAGTCTGCGTTTGAGTCCTACCTCATTACGGGCGGACTTCCAGGTATCGCTTTCTTTAGATCTCCTGAGGTCCGGGCGGATCGCTGGCAAACGCAGATAGATACTCTTTTAAATCGTGACCTTCGTTTAATCCAAAGTACGACTCTTCCCTATCAGGCTCTCAGAGATTTAGTCGAGTTTCTCGCGATTCACCAGGGATCACCGTTTGAGCTGAAGGACGCTGTCTCCGCTTGTCAGATTTCTGCGGTGACTATCAAGAAGCTCCTTTTTGCCTTTGAGGCCCTCTTCCTGATCCGGTTGATAAAATGCACTGGCGATCAAAAAAAGCCGACCTTCTTTTTAGAGGATCAAGGCTTCGCTTCCTGGATCAGTCGATCGAAACTCGAAACACCGCGAGATGTCGTTCGGGGGCTTTACGCGAACCTTCGGCAGGAGCTCCATTATCGACCGGAACTCAATGGGCGAATCTACCAGTTTCGTACGAAAAACGACGTAGAAATCCCTCTTGTTTTTCATGCAGACGGAGTTAGGGTGGGTATTCTAGCAACGCTGGATCGAAATCTAAAACCTAAGACGATCTCCAGTGCGCAGGCATTTTTAAAAAAGCACCCATTATTCAAATGTGTCATCGCTTACTCTGGAAGTGAAGCGGTGGCCCGATCCGAGAGTCTTTTTTTGGTACCATTCAGCTGGCTGATTTAGCGTAAAAGGCTGAAATTTACGAGTTCTTCGATTTTATTCCAGGGTAAGACTTGCCCTTGAGATTCGTGCGAACACTCGATAACTCAAAGCGAAAAGACAGATGGAGATGAATGACGCAATAAAATAGGGGAGTTCGGTTTTGACAGCGAAGCCCAGCAGTCCGCAAAAGGGTCCGGCAGCCCGAGCTAAGCTCCCCAAGCCCTGAGACAGTCCTAGTGTGCTTCCTTGTTCACGAGCGCTTGCCCCTTTAGAGATGAGGGAGGAGATGCTCGGATTAATTAGCCCTGAGCCGAATGCCAGAGGAACGGCCAGTAGAAAATAAAACCCATAATTCGGGCTAAAAGGAAAGGCAACCATCGATATCGAGTTGAGAAGGAGACCGACGAGGAGAAGGTTTCGCTCTCCAAAACGCGGGACGAGGCGTCGGATGAGTCCTCCTTGAATTACAGCTCCCAAAATCCCGGAAGCCATCAAAACTAAACCCGTCTTTAGCCCCGCTTCCCCCGTCTCTAAACCAAATTTAGTTTGGAATAAAAGCGAAAAAGTTTGCTCCATCGTTGAGAAAGCAAAGGTCACCCCGAAAAAGGCAAAGAGAAGAAATCCAAGTTCCTCATGCTTCAGAGCGCGCCTCAGGGTGCGAAAACTGATGGGCATCCAAGAGCGAGTGGGAGAGGTGTTCCTTTGGCTCTTGGGCAGCGATTCTGGTAGCCTAAAGATCGCTAGGAGAAAGTTCAACCCACAGATGGCTGCCGCGATGAAGCCTGGAGCGCTCAGGCCAAGCTGTTGAGAAGCGATTCCTCCTAGGGGAGGTCCGAGGGTGAAGCCAATCCCAAAAGCTGCGCCAATCAGGCCCATTCCCTTAGCTCGATCAGCGGGAGTCGTAATGTCGGCGATATAAGCTTGGGCAGTCGAAATATTTGCAGCAAAGATTCCACCAAACGCTCGGGCAATGAGAAGCCAGGTGAAGCTGGGCGCCCAACCAAACATGAGGTAGGAAAGAGTCGATCCCAACAAGGACAAAAGGAGAATGGGCCTTCGTCCAATTTGATCAGAAATGTTTCCCCAAATAGGAGCAAAGAAAAATTGCATCAAGGAATAAATTCCGCCTAAAATAGGGAGTTCTAGGCCACTCGCTCCATAGTGGCTGCCATAAAGACTGACCAGTGGAATGACCATTCCAAAGCCAATGAGGTCTACCAGGACTGTAGTGAAGATGATGAGGAGCGGAGACCTTTGTTTCTTTCCCATGTCTCTACTCATCGCATATCCTTCGGCCGCGCTCAAGTGAAGTAAGCTCTGGATCCAGAACTTCCAACAGCTCTAAGAGGATACCTACTTGGATTCTTTTAGTCTTTCGCTAAAGCACGAATAATCGGCTTCGCCAGGTTTTCGTTTAAGACACATTCCATCTGACGGATCAAACCTGGGCTCGTGAAGTTGAAATCTGTGATCCATCCTTCGATGAGGTCGACTGCCGCGAGGCGTATTTTGAAGTTCTTGAGATGGGTTGAGATTTTCCGGATTCTGGATTTTTCGAGCCGAGTTAGGGGGGCAGCCACGAGCTGGCTCCCCCGATCGATATTGACTCGAAAGTCCCCCGAGAGAGGCATTTTCTTAGCATGGGCAAGAAGTTTTCCGTCGAGGAACCAAAGCCGAGTCTCGCCTTCGCTAATTCCGCTTAGGTAGGCCTGAAGAAGAACAGGGCGCTGAAAGTTCTCTGTCGCAGAGGCTAGTTTTTTCCGGATTTTGAGGGTGCTCATTTGAGTGCGCCAATCGAGTCGTTCAATGCCTAGGCTTTGAGCTTGATGCAGGGGTTTGAGAACCGTCTGGGAATTCTTTTTGCCAAAATCTAAGAGCCGGTCCCATTGGCTGCTGATCAGGCTCGGGGGGGTAAATTCTTTGAGGGCCGCCGCCTCGATTTTTTCGTTTCTACAAAAGAGAACTTCAATGGGATTGACGATTTCACAAGAAGGAGCTTTTTGAAGTCCTAGGGCAATGAGCTGAAGGGGGTGGAGATAGGATAAGTCCACGGGTGGGTCCGGCCGATAGTGAGCGGACGAAAACCCATTCAAAGCATGAGTTTTCAGGGGCCCTCGTTCGAACGAGCCTTTCTCGTGCCTTGCCGATAGAATGGGCTGGGCGTCTAAGCGGATTCCCGATTTTTCTAGTCGAATGGATTTCACGTCACACCAGTATTGCTGGATCCCCTGATGGGTGGCTTCTTCGATGAGCCTGAGGGTCGTATCCTTAGGATGATCCAGTGTATCCCAGGGGTCCGTAATCCAAAGCATGGGGAGTTTTTTTTTCATTTCAAAGTGACCTGGTTCGAGGAGATCGGATGAAGTGTAGATTCAGTAGCACGATGAATTTTCTGAACGACTTCGTCCGCAATTTGAGTCAGAGAAGTTGATTTTTGTCCCCAAATTTCCCTGAGTCTCTGAGAGACTGAATGAAGTTGTTCGATCGTAGATTGGGCGACTTCCGATTGAGAGAGGTAGTAGAGGATGCTTGTGGGCCCAATCTCCTCATCCAATTGATCTTCCAGATCGTCAGCAGCCTGAAATGCAAGACCCAGAGTGGATGCAAAATCGGCAATCGCTTTTCCTTCAGACGATGAATCTGAAATAGAAATAAATTCTTTTGGAATCAGAAGGGCCGCAGAAAATAGCGCTCCTGTCTTTTGGGAATGCATTTCTCTAAGGTTTTCAATCCGAGAGTCACGAGAGAGTAAACTTTCAGCTGCTTGGCCCCCAATGACGCCACGAGGACCCATGGCTGAAATCAGTCGTTTCAAGCCAGCAACCAGGCGAGCAGGTTCTATCGGAGAATCTAAAAAGACATCCAGTGCTAACGCCATGAGGGCGTCCCCAGCGAGAAGGGCTAAGGTTTCGCCAAATTTTTTATGATTGGAAGGAAGGCCTCTTCTAAAGTCATCGTTATCCATGCAGGGGAGGTCATCGTGAATGAGTGTAAAACAATGGACTATTTCCAGTGCGAGCGCAGCAGGCAGGACTTCGGCGTGAGTCAGTCCTAGCATTTCAGAGGCGGCAATTAAGAGCCTCGGGCGGATCCGCTTGCCGGGGGTCATTAAACTATAACGAATGGATTCTTCCAAGTGAACTGGGATTCGCTCATGGTGATGTCCATGGTCCAGGTGTCGGTTCAGTGCGGTTGCTAGTTGATTTTCGAGTTCTGTTCCTAAGTCCATCAGGTCTTTTAACATTGATTTTCTGGTGGGGCTAAAGAAACTTCTTGAAGCATCAAACAGGCTTTCACTTAAGTTGCCCAGCCCAAAACGGATGCTCATCCAGAGTCAACGACTAAAAGTTACTTCCAT
>JANNCA010000393.1:0-6092 GCA_031386075.1 Oligoflexia bacterium | reverse complement strand
TGTAAAGAAAAAGAACACTTGATTGAACCCAAAGATTTTACACACGGCTGCTCAGATACTGAACATTAGTACTGAGCAGGAGAGATCCCTAGCGTTACTTCATGCCGTGCCGTGCTGGTACGCCTTTCGCTATACCAGATCGGATGCGTGTAGCTCTTCTATCTCCTCTTTTTGAAAGTGTTCCACCTCGACTGTATGGAGGCACCGAACGAGTCGTCTACAATCTCTGTCAAAGTCTCAAAAAATTGAAGACAGAGGTTGTTTTGTTTGCTGCAGGTGATTCAACAGTTGACGTGGAGTTAGTGTCGGTTGTCCCGGAGGCTATTAGGTTAAGTAAGGTACCTTGCACCGATCCGGTTGCTCATCATTTTCGAATGCTTGCCATGGTTTTGGAAAGAGCGGGTGATTTTGACGTCATTCATAATCACCATGACTATTGGATGTTGCCATTGAGTGAAATGACGCAAACTCCAGTGCTGTCTACTTTGCATGGGCGAACAGACCTTCCGGAAATCAATGCAGCCTACTGCAGTTATCCGAAAGGTCGATTTGTCTCAATCAGTCAATCGCAAAGAAATCTCCTTCCTCAACTTCCTTGGGTGAAGGCGATTCATCATGGAATTGATCTTTCAAATTTTGAGTTTTATCCTAATCCTGGCAAGTATTTGGCCTTTCTCGGAAGAATTTCTGGCGAGAAACGCCCGGAGTGGGCCATTGAAATTGCATTTCGATCGGGTGTTCCACTCAAAATTGCCGCAAAAATAGAGGGGGCCGCTGGCAAAGACTATTATGCTCGGCATTTAAAACCTTACGTCGATGGGAAATTTATTGAGTTTGTGGGAGAAATCTCTGAGGACGAGAAGTCAGAGTTTCTGGGTAACGCACTTGCGCTGGTCTTTCCTATAGATTGGCCTGAACCTTTTGGCTTGGTGGTCATTGAGTCGTTGGCTTGTGGCACTCCGGTTTTGGCGCGGCCTTGTGGCGCAGTACCTGAGATTTTGGAAGACTCTGTGACTGGTTTTATCGATTCTGATATCCGAAAGTTAGCGAACCGGGTGAAGGACATTGTGAGTATCGATCGAAAATTTTGCAGAGACTGGGTGAATCAGAAGTTTTCTCTGAACAGAATGGCGGAGGATTACATCCATGTCTATCACCAGGTCGCCGCACAAAAACGGAGAGCCTATACTCATCGACGGAATCTCTTACATACCATCGAGCGTACTTCTAACCGGAATTCAGAAGATTAGTTTCAAAGACAATCGAGCCTTTGCAGTTGTGAATTCCCTGGGAGAAGCACCTCGAGTTTATTCCAGTAATTCAGAGCTGGGATTTTATTGTAATGACACCCGATACCTAGGTGTTTGGGAAATGACTTTCAATGGTTTAGCTCCCGTTGCCCTTGCAAGTGAGTTGAGGTTTGGAGGAAGTACCGTCGTTTTTTCGATGACTAATCCTGATTTTCCTAGTTCAGATACGTCGGGCTCAGAAGAAAGAGTGCCGCGCGATACCTTGTTGATTCGTAGGATTCAAACTTTCTTTGAAGATGTCTTATTTGAAACCGTTGAAATTAAAAATTTCTCTGCAACTCCGCAAAGTTTAGAGGTTCAGCAGTGGGCCGGTGGAAGGTTTGATGATATTTTTGAGGTTCGGGGATATCCCCGGCTCAAACGAGGGAAGGCCCTGACCACAGAAGAGATTGTGAGTGAAGGGCAGCGAATTTCAATTTTGAACTATGAAGGTTTAGATGGAAGAGTCAGAAAGACTCATATCCATCGGTTTTTTAGTGCTGAAAAAATTCGAGTTTCACCTTCGTTAGTTGGCTATTTTACTCGAATTGAAATTACTGCCAAGAGTACCTTGACGCTTAAAACGGTTGTCTCTTTTGATCTGCCATCGGAGTGTAAATTTTATGGTGAAAATTATGCTGACGTTTCTGTTTCTCATAAAATGAGGCTCTTGCATGAGGCGACGGATTCAACTCTTTTTTCTCCTTTAGTTATTCAATCGGATAATGCCATTTTAAATCGTTCGATTATTAATGCGCAGACTGATATTTATATGCTTTTGACGGAAGAACCAGGGAATTGCCTTTACCCTTACGCAGGTATTCCTTGGTTTAGCGCCCCCTTTGGTCGAGATGGAATCATCACGGCTTACCAACTTTTGCCCTGGTATCCTTCGATTGCCAGGGGGGTCTTAGACTATGCGTTTAGTCTTCTGGGTAATAAATCGGACCCATTTACTGAAGAGGAGCCGGGGAGGGTATTCCATGAGCTCAGGCGCGGTGAGATGTCCTTGAATCGGGAAGTACCGTTTATTCCCTACTATGGGTCGGTGGATGCGACTCCACTGGTTTTGATTCTATTGAATGAATATATTCGCTGGTCACTAGATCGGGTGAGGCTGGAGAATTGGTGGCCTTTTGCGATGAAGGCCATGGATTGGATTGATAAGTGGGGAGATCAAGACGGCGATGGTTTCGTCGAGTATTGTAAGCGCTCTCCGTCGGGGTTGATCAATCAGGGTTGGAAGGATTCGCATGATTCCGTTATGCATGCCGATGGGTCTCTGGCAGTTCCTCCGATTCGTCTTTGTGAGGTCCAAGGCTATGTGTTTCGAGCGCGTATGGGAATGGCATCGCTTTCTTTGTTTTTAGGTAAGGAAGATTTAGCAGCCCGTTTTAGGACTCAAGCCTTAGAACTCAAGTCTCTATTCACCGAAAGATTCTGGAACAGCGAGGGTCAGTTTATTCACCTGGCTTTAGATGGGGATGCGGTGCCCTGTGCGGTACGTTCCTCAAATATGGGGCAGTGCCTTTGGTCCTTGATTGCGACTCCCGAGCAGGCGAATCAGGTGACTCAGATGTTAATGTCGGATGCGATGTTTAGTGGGCATGGCATTCGGACCCTTGCAAGCGGTGAGGTTTCCTACAACCCGCTCAGCTATCACAACGGTTCCATTTGGCCTCACGATAATTCGATTATTATGGAGGGATTTCGGTCTTACGGTCATACGGCTGCACTCGAGAAACTGGCGTTTGCACTCATGGGCGTGCTGGAGTCGAGTAAGGATTTTCGTCTACCCGAGCTTTATTGTGGCTTCCGCAAAAGGGGAAAGGAGCCACCCATTCCCTATCAAGTGGCTTGTAAGCCACAGGCTTGGGCTGCAGGGTCTATTTTCTTAATGCTCAAGGCGATGCTTGGATTATCAATCGATATTGATCAAGCTCATTTGGTTTTTAACTCCCCTCTTTTGACTTCGAAAATGAATTTTTTGGAAGTCAAAGGGTTGATTGGAAGGGATTGGGAGTTGGATTTCTCAGTTCGCCGTGCGAAGAAGGACACCTTTGTTGAGATTGATCGGAAAAGAGGCGACGTGCGGGTTTTGACCGTGAAGTAGGTTTTTGGAATGAGGCTTTACTAGAGCTTTCAAGAAAATGTTTTCATGCGCGGGAACCAAATCTTTAGCTCCGAAAAGCATTTTCTTGAAAGCTTTGACCCAAAAGGTAGACGTTGCTCGTTTTGCTAAACTCATACTATCCAGCTTTTGCGTTTCTTTTTTGTTCTGCTTTGTTTAGGTCCCATGTAGATTGCAAATTCATCCAGAGTTCAGCAGATGTTTTCAACGCACTCGATAGATCCAGAGCACTGTCAGCAGTGATTCCACGCTTGCTTGAAGTTAATACACTTCATCTAGAAGCTGAGCGGGACAATCTGCAAGCAGTCAAGTGGTACAAAAAGTTTGGATTCACGGACGAAGACAGGCATTTTTTGACTTATTGGATGAAGTCTTAGCGTTCTATCGTAACGAATCCTTGAGATACTTCCCCGCCTTAAACCTGGGCACGGTCCGAGCTGCGATCTTAATAGCTTCCCCAGTCTGCGGATTGCGCCAGGTCCCGGCCTTTCGTTTGTTGGAAAGTTGACCTATATCATAACGAATATCAGCTAGGTTAAACTAGACACATCGGATATTTTTTAGGCAGATTATAAAAAGTTAACATAATTTTATTACCTAAAGTCAATTTAAAAATAGGACAGGGGTTGCACTGTCGTTGCTAAATAGATGTTATGAAAAAGTTTGATGCTGTTCTATCAGTGGTGTTATTGCTTTCACAAGCTGCCTTTGCAGACCCCATTCACGGGACTGCCTACGACGGGGACCATGTAGAGGTGAAAAGATTGCTGGATGGCGGCGCAGATTTGAATGTTGCTAACTCGAATGGAATTACACCACTGCATCATGCAGTTTCACAGGGCCATACAGAAACTGCTAACTTCTCCTCCAGGCAGGAGTTCGATCAAACGTTATCTGGAATACAGCAAATCCAAAAGTAAAAGTCGCCGTGGCAGAAGGAGCTGATTTATATAATAAATTAATTAATCTGCCTAAAACTAGAAAAGCGTCCGTATCTGAATTGACCGCAGCCGCAGATAAAAATCCATTTATTAATACGATTAAAATGAAGGAACTACTGGCAGGTATGGGGCAGTTACAAGGTGCATCCATTAAAAATACGACACTTGAAGCAGCAAAAGAAGCAATATCAAACGCAGCAGTAAATGAGCATGTGAAAAAATCAATTGAAAAGGCTTGGGATATGAGGACAGAGAATCAAGCTGAGCTTCAAACTCACATTGCATTCGGAGCCCACTAATTGAACCTACCCCGATTTGATGGACACGAGAATGCATGACAAAAAATGTCAACAAATGTAGTTGCGAATGGGTACTGGAAGAGTTTATACACTCGAATTTAAAAACAGGCGATTGAGTTAGCCTCAAGTCTAGGATCAGTATCTAAGGCTGCTGAGCAATTGGGCATCCCCGATGCAAATATTCATGATTGGAAAAAAAGGCTAGGTAAAGCACAGACTTTGGACCAGCAAGCTCCCATCAACTCTCCTGATCAAGATGAAATCAAGAAATTAAAAAAAGAGATAGCCGAACTTAAGCATGTGAATTTAATTTTAAAAACAGCAACGGCTTATTTTTATCAAGAACACCTGAAGAAAAATACAGTTTGATTTTAAAAATGCAAGAGGGCTTAAAAATGACATTTAGGTCAGCTGTAGAGAACTTGGCGTTAGTCGCTCAGGCTTGCGACGTACTGAGCCCAAGCCCTTGCGACTCGGAGGTTTAAGGTTGCATTATATTGCAATTACAACGTAAGTCATATAATCTATCTCAGATGCGAAAGATTTTTTTGACTGGGATGAAGACAAGAACCGCACAAACATTAAGAAACATAAAATCTCGTTTGAAGAAGCAAAAACTGTCTTTTACGATCAAAATGCACTTGTCTCCGATGATCCAGAGCACTCTAATGAAGAAGACCGGTTTATCATATTCGGATTTAGCTCCATCCCTCGTGTTCTCTTGGTCTGCTTTTGTGAAAGGAGCCATGGGCATACGATCAGAATTATTTCTGCTAGAAAATTAACAAAAACTGAGGCTCATCAGTTCTCAAAGAGAATGGGAAAATGAAAAACGAATACGATCTGGAAAAAATGGAATTCAAAAAAAATCCTTACGCAAAAAAACTCAAGGAACAAATTACTATTCGACTGGATGCTGAGGTTGTCTCTTATTTTAAGTCAATTGCAGAGGGAAATGACATTTCTTACCAAGCTTTGATTAATCTTTATTTAAAAGACTGCGTTAAGCTCAAAAAGAAACCGATTACAAAATGGCTGAAGGCTTCTTGAAGTACAGCTGATTACTCAGTCGGTCATCGTTGAACCACGCCCATCAGATCTTCGAGATAGCTTCGCTTTTAATTTCTTAAAAAGAGACGAAGGTATGTATGCTCTCAAAACCATCTTAGATCATCAATCAATCCGATTGACAATTGACCTGTATGGGAACTTCACAGTGGATCATGTAAAAAATTTCATACTAAATACGTAATCTATTAATTATGTCTTGAATTTATCTGGTTCAAACTATTTAGTCGCTGCCGCGAAACTCGGCCCTAAAGTGAGTAAAACTTTTGGAGTATAGCGGATTTTTATTTGAATTTCTTGTAATTTATTTTTATTTTGAGCAGAAAAACCCTTTGAAAACAAAGAGAAATGCTGATGTCCTCTG
>JANNCA010000392.1:0-6047 GCA_031386075.1 Oligoflexia bacterium | reverse complement strand
GAGTCAACAAGGAAAGGTGGGTCTGATCATTACAGCTCCCATTGCTTTTAAAGACTAGAATATACTCCCTAGGAGACCTAGGTCGAACACCCAAAACATAAGCTTCGTCCTTCGATTTTTCTTCAAATCCTACCAGGCTTTTCAACAAATCACGGCCTTCACTTAAAATAAAATATTTTTGCCTTCTACCCTCTGGGACCGAAGATCGGATGCCACTTTTAATCACACCTTTAATAAAAAATGGAGCACCCTGAATGATTGCAATTGAATAGCCTTGGTTTTTAAAAATACCTTCTAACTTCTCTGCACATGTAGAGGTTGCCTTCTGTGAGTCCTTAGTGAATCCAATAATCACCCAGACCGCTTTGCCCTGAAATTCCTGGGGAAGTACCACACTTCTTCCAGTGAGTGATTCACCCTCGAGAGTTGGAAAGACCTCTTGCTGGCCACTCCTTGCTTCGGCAATGTTTAAAAAAAATCCTATCAGAATGCATGAAAATTTAAAAAACATCGTTCACCCTTTTTTAGCCATTTTCGAAAAGCTAGAATTTCCAGAACGCTAGGATCCATGTACCCCACTAAATCCCTCTCAAGATCAGACCCACGCCCCCTGCCAATAGAATTAGAAGAGGTTCAGGTATTTTTTTTGTAAGCATAAGAACAAAAAAAACGAATCCTGCAACGATTGCAGTCGGAATATCAATAATCGTTTTCTTCCCTAAAATAAATGCGGCTCCAGTAATTCCTCCTACGGCTGCAGAAGTCAATCCTCCAACGAATGCCTTTATCTGAGGATTTTTTGCGAATCTTCGGTAATAGGGAGCCAGAATAATTACGAAAAGATAAGCAGGAAAAAAAATGCCGAGTGCCGCTCCCACAGCCCCTATGGGACCTGCAACCAAATATCCAATAAACGAGCAGGTAATCACTAACGGGCCAGGAGTAATCATCCCAATAGCAATAGCATCTAAGAATTGCCGCTCGCTCAGCCAATGAAAATCTCGGACAACTCCTGCATGTAGAAACGGGACAATAGCCAGACCACTTCCAAAGACTACTGCGCCCATTTTTGAAAAGTAAACAACAAGTTTGAGAACCGTGCACAATGATGCTTCCCCAGTCATTCCGGTAGCTAATCCGAATGGAATCAAAGCCGGGACCGATGATTTTTTTCTCCATCTAAACAGCCTAACGAGGCTAAACAGATTAAACGGAGCCTTTACAGAAACACACACCAATCCTGAGCCAAAAAAAATCCAAAGAAATTCTGACTCCGTCCAGACTGTTACTCCCGCACTCAACACAAAAAGTATCCAAAGCAATAAATCCTTGCCCATAGTTTTTTGGGCTAATTGGTAGGCACTCTTCGCGACAATGCCAATGACAGCTGCACCAATGCTATAAAAAATGGATTGGATCCATTGAAAAGCACCGTATTTTAAATAAAGTGCCGCAAAACCAACCACCATAAGAAATGAAGGCAATACAAAAGCAACTCCTGTCAGGGTTGCTCCTAATTTTCCTGCTCGAAGCCAACCCAAGTACATAGCAAGCTGGGTAGCTAAAGGTCCGGGCGAAAGCTTTGCAAAAGCAAGACCTTCTTGATAGTCCTCTTGACTCACCCAACACAACTCCTCCACAAGAGCACTTTGCATGTGATTTACTAAAACGACTGGACCGCCAAAGCCAAAGGTACCCAGTCTCAAAAAATACAGTAAAAAATTTGAAAATAAGTTGGACTTCTGTTTTATCATAGCCAGGGTGTCTTTCTATAAATCTAAAAAATAGTTTTTTTAGCCAAGTGTTCGATCCAAGAGTAATTTAAAATTAAAGATTTCTTTCAATTATATTAACTTAGACTATAATTATTTAAATATTCAACAAGGAGAAATTATGACTAATTTTATTCGCCTTTTATGCGCCTCTTTTTTGACACTAACATTCATAGCCATGACGAACCTTTTTGCTTCAACTCTAGGAATCAATCATGCTACCGTCGTGAAAAACTTGTTTAACGCAGGAACAGGCCCAGCAGATCCGAAAGAATTCCCACAAAAAAACTACGATGGCAACTACATAGAACCGATCAAACTTTTCTGTGCAATTATTGAAGGCGATGATCAGCCCTATAATTACAACATTTCGAGAGAACTCCGAACAACCCCAGCTTATGGACCCCTGATTCCAGAAAAGAAAGAAGAGAAACTTGTCTTTGGTGATAGCCATTTGTCATACAATTTTTTTATTCCGCCCACAGTCAATGGTTTAGATCTGGCACTAGAAAATCCGATTTACAGAATCTGGATGGATTCGAATACAGGAGTAGAACATTTTGTAACAGCTCACCTGATGAGCCGGAAATCTGGAGAGTATGTAGCCTTTAAAGTCTTCATTCAATACAATTCAAGTGCCATCCTGGACGAAGAATATTACGGATACTGCTACCAAAACGGAAAAGCTCTATTTTAATATCACTTTATAAAAATGAGTCAAATTTTAAAACCATTGCATCAAACGGACGACCTCTTTGATGCAATGGTTGAAAGCCTCGTCTTTCACAGCTCCAAAGAAACTCAGGTATCCAATCGAAACACCTCGAGTGATTGGACGTGTTTTATCCCTATAAGATTTTGGAACCGATTTTCACAAGTCAACTCTGTTTTGAATTATGATTTAAGAATTCAGAATTCAGAAAAAATAGGTATCCTAAACCGATGACCTCATTTCTTGACGAGCACAATGACACACCCCCCTCCTGGACAAAATACTGGGAACAACGATGGAAAAATGGAGAAACCGGTTTTCACCAAACTGATTTTGAGTCTCATATGTTACATTTTTTTGATCATCTTCCTTCGACTCGAATATTTGTCCCTCTCTGCGGTAAAAGCAATGATCTCCTCTGGTTCATTCAAAACGGGCATGAGGTCATCGGTGTCGAGTTGAGTGATTTAGCTTGCTTGAGTTTCTTCGAGGAAAATCTCATCCCATTTAAAAAAGGAGTTCAAAGTGGATCCAACATTTATAGTGGACCCAAAATCACGCTATTCAACCAAGATATTTTTTCACTCAAAGCCGCTGACTGCGGAAAGTTCGGCGCCATTTATGATCGCGCAGCACTCATTGCTCTCCCCCTGGAACTCAGATCCAGATATGCACAGCAAATCATCCGTCTTGTAAACGATTGCACGGACTCATCCCTTCGGTTTTGCCAAGTCCTACTCGAACGATCTCCTTCTGACACAAACGGACCTCCCTTCTCCGTCTCTGAAAGTGAGCTCCACGAACTTTATGGGAAATCTTTCATTATTTCACCCATTTCTAGGGAGTTTGAGAGTCAAAAGGGCGATCAACGAACTGAGGAATGTGTTTTTAACCTTCAAAGACTCTAAGAACCAAACGATACAGATTGCGTTCATGCACCTATTTCACTTAAACTGGTCAACAAGGTGAGCAAGACTGTGAATTCAAAAAAGAACGTGGCAATTTCGATTGTTGGACTCAGTAAAACTTATTCTACTGGCTTCAAAGCTCTGACAGATATTCATCTCGATATCCGACCAGGAGAAATCTTTGCGCTTTTAGGGCCGAACGGCGCTGGAAAAACAACTTTAATAAACATCATTTGCGGGGTCGTCAATCCTGGCACTGGCTCTGTCCAAGTCAACGGCTCAGATATTATCAAAAATTATCGTGCAGCTCGCAGCCAAGTGGGCCTCGTTCCGCAGGAACTCACTACCGGGATGTTTGAAAAAGTAGGGAGCGTCGTTTCCATGAGTCGTGGCCTTTTCGGTAAACCACCCTCTCCTGAAAAAATCGAAAAAATTCTAAAATCCCTTTCACTTTGGGACAAAAAAGACAGTAAAATTATGACGCTATCAGGAGGTATGAAGCGAAGACTGATGATCGCTAAGGCCCTCGCCCATGAACCGAGCATTCTCTTTCTAGACGAACCTACGGCCGGTGTTGACGTAACCCTCAGACGTGAAATGTGGGATCTCATTCTCGAACTCAGAAAAAGCGGAGTGACCATTATCCTCACTACTCATTATATCGAAGAAGCTGAGGAAATGGCTGATCGAGTGGGAGTCATTCATCACGGAAAAATTATCATTGTTGAAGAAAAAATTGCACTCATGCGTACACTAGGTAAAAAACAAATGACCCTAAACTTAAGCAACCCCCTTCCCTCCCTTCCCATGGATCTTGAAGATGAGCGACTGAAGCTCACGGCGGACGGAAAACAGTTGATTTATACTTATGACCCCAAAGCAGTGCTGACAGGCATAGAGGATTTCTTCAAAAAACTCAACGGGCACGGGATAGGATTTACTGATCTGCAAACCAAAGAAAGCTCTCTTGAAGACATATTTGTTACTTTAGTCGGGAGCCACCCATGAACCTTCGCGCAACTCAAACCATTTTTATTTTCGAAATGGTCCGCTTATGGGATACACTCATTCAAAGCCTTCTGGCTCCTGTTATTTCTACGTCCCTCTATTTTATTGTTTTTGGATCAGCGATTGGGTCCCGCATGAATGAAATTGATGGTGTGTCCTATGGCGCATTTCTAGTGCCAGGTCTAACCATGCTATCCGTCCTAACGGAAAGTATTTCAAACGCATCGTTCGGAATCTACATGCCTCGTTTTGTTGGAACGATTTATGAAATTCTTTCGGCCCCTATTTCCTCAATTGAGATTGTTATTGGCTATGTAGGAGCGGCTGCCACTAAATCTGTTTTCATCGGCATTGTCATCTTGCTTACTGCCAGATGCTTTGTTTCATTTTCGATTGCCCATCCGCTTTGGATGCTTGGATTTCTGATCC
Source organism: Oligoflexia bacterium (assembly GCA_031386075.1). GTDB lineage: Bacteria > Bdellovibrionota > UBA1018 > UBA1018 > UBA1018 > CAIYTD01. The sequence continues at coordinate 1,218 of JANNCA010000392.1, read as the reverse complement.
TCACTTCAATTACCTTTAGTCTTTTTGGATTTATTATTGGAATCTGGGCCGACGGATTTGAGAAACTCCAGGTAATACCTCTCATGGTCATTACCCCCCTAACTTTTTTGGGTGGAAGTTTTTATTCGATTAATATGTTACCCAGTTTCTGGCGGAAAGTATCATTATTCAATCCAGTCGTTTACCTCGTCAGTGGCTTTCGCTGGAGCTTCTACGATACAGCAGATATCAGCCTGAGCACTAGTGTAACGATGACCTTCGCATTTATGGCAGCTTGTATTGGCACAATTATGCTTATCTTTAAAACTGGATATAGAATTAAAAATTAAGATTTTGTCCTTATTGAAAAGAATAAATAGAGCCTAATTTTAAAATTTGCGTTAATTCATCGAGCGCTATTCGAGTTTCCGCGAACAATTGTGGATCCACGAGATCCTCCCCATTCAGCCGGTCCCGATAATGTTTCGTAACCCAATGATTCATTTTGATATAAAGTTCCTGGGTCAAAAAAACACCAGAATTGCAATGTTGAATTTCATTCTCAGTCAAGACTACCCTAAGCCTTAAACAGGCAGGACCCCCACCATTACGCATACTCTGCCGCAAATCAAGATATTCGAGCCCATTCACTCGAGATGAAGAATCTTGAAGGAGGTGCTCTAAGTAGTTTTTAACAGAGACTACCTCTTGGCATTCCCACGGGGCAACCAAGGTCATGCCAGGTTTTTCTGGTGTCTGAATGAGTTGAGAATTAAAAAGATACGACCTAACGGCATCTTCTAAACTCACCTGCTCAGATGAAACCTGCAAAAAGGTCAGCTCCTTTTGTACTCCACTATATTTAAGAGAAGTCCGACTCATTTTTTCATTCAGTTCATTTAAAATTTCATTTTGAGAAACAAAAGCTTTTTCATGAAGGAAAAACACGCTTTGATTGCCTACCGATATGACATCATTATGAAAGACGCCTGCATCAATAACTAACGGATTTTGTTGAGCAAAAACAGTGCATTCAGGATCTAACTGATGATGGCGGGCGACCGATTGTGATGCCTCGATAGTTTGCCTGGCTGGAAACTGCTTAGGCCCATTCATTCTGGAATCGAATGCACTTCGTCCATAGACAAAAAGCTGAATCCCCCTCTCCCCATATTCGCCACAAAATCGAGTATGATTTGCCGCGCCCTCGTCCCCAAAGTCGGAGTGACCCAAAAGTGG
>JANNCA010000391.1:0-2177 GCA_031386075.1 Oligoflexia bacterium | reverse complement strand
GATTTTGAACCTCGCAGGAGAACCTTCTGAACCGCTGACTTCTTAAACTCTTCTGAAAACGTTTGATGAACCATTTTTGATGTCCTTTTGCCCGAATATTCTTAACATTGTTGAAGCGACATCTATCCTGACATAGGGGGCCATCAATCAAGACTAAGAGTACGGTTTAAATGAATTAGATTCTCCAGATAGCAGACGCATAAATTTTGGATGAATGAATAGTTTCTCACGGCCGACTGACATCTCATTTAGCACATTCAATTTCACCAGTGTTTTGAGATACCTTGAGGCTGCCTGGCGTCCACCAATTCCTGCTTTTTGAGCATTTTGGATGCGGCAATAGGGTAGTTCAAAAATTAGGCTTACTAATTCATACGAGTATATTTTTGGTGCCTCTTTTTGAACATACTCTGTGGTATGAACCATAAGCTTTCGAATGGCTTCGATCTTGTCCTTTGTCCAAGTGGACGTTACTTCTATTCCCTTGAGTACGAATAAGATCCATTCTTCCCAGGATTGCTGCGTTGTGATGTCTAAAAGGAGGCGGTAGTAATTTTCTTTTTCCTGAATTAGATACCGACTCAAATAGAGAATTGGCAAAGTAAGTAGGCCTTCTTGAATTAAGAATAAACTATTCAATATTCGTCCTGTACGGCCATTTCCGTCCGTGAATGGATGAATAGCCTCAAATTGGTAGTGGGCCAGAGCTAGACGAATAAGAGGGTCGATATCTCTTTCGTCATGTAGAAACTTTTCCCAATTGCCTAATAGAGACCTCAGTAGACTTTCTCCTACGGGGGGCGTGTAAATTACTTCTCCGGTTTTCTTGTTGATTAGTTCAGTGCCTGGTACTTTACGTACAGTCATTTCTACTCCCTTGATAGTGCTACATACTTGTTCTGCAGTAAGTGTAGAGAGGGGGCGCTTCGACAAAGATTTAAATGCTTTTAAAAGCGCATGACTATACCGTAGAGCTTCTTTTGTTGCTGGATCGGCATGCTCTTCATTCTGTCCAAACTGAAATAGACGGTCTGTTGTTGTAACAATATTTTCAATCTCTGAACTCGCTCTGGCTTCTAAGAGAGGCATTATGTTGATCAGTACAGTTTGATTAGGAATTAATTCTGCAGCTTGTTTTAGCTCTGCTAATGCCGCTCTGGCAGTAATACATCGCTTCAAAATCGCTTTGGATTCTATGTTGACTTCTGGAGGAGGAAGCAATGTAAGAGATTGATGTGGCTCGCTAGCCTTCCAGGCAACTGGAGTTAGATCCTCATTTTGTCTGTTTGACGGCATATAGGTTGTCATATGTACTTACTGATAACACGTTAGCATAATATGTTGTCGTTTTTCATTTTTTGCGACACGTTTTCAGTATCTGTCGTCGAGAGTAACCTATTGAGAAAATATGTTATTATTTTAAGCGTTTGACAACATATTGGTTATTATATCTTTTAAAATCATAAGGTTATGTATGACATCTAGAGTCATAGGTTTTCTATATTAGGGAAGTAGTAGAAGGACTCCAATAGGGGACTCAGGCAGCCAAACTCTTCCCTGCACCAAGTTCTAAACTCGTCCAGATTGCCCAGCCAATGATATCAACAAACTTAGGTGGTGATTTGAGAAGACAGAAAATCTCAAGTCACCCCCAGTCAACAGAAAAACAAAATTAGGTTCATATTGAAAAGCTCCGCACTCGAAGTCTTAAGGGCTTGGTATTTTGGCTGTTTTCGTCGATGGCAAACGCTTCTCAAACTTGGGCGCCATGATCGCACTCGAAGTAGGAGCTGATGGGCGTGCATGTGATTGGTCTTTACCAAAGCTCAACTGAAAATTCCTCTCTGCCTGCCGCGAGTTATTAGACGATCTGGAGCGCCGCGGACTGCCCGAGGATGAGTTGCTGTTTGTCGTTGACGGGGGCATCGGGCTGAATCAAGCACTGGATGAAAAATACCAAATGAACAATCCGAAACAGCGCCGTGCCATGCGAGTCCTCTGTTAGGTTCACAAGTGGCGAAATATTGCAGAGGTACTTAGTCGCTGCCGCGAAACTCGGCCCTAAAGTGAGTAAAACTTTTGGAGTATAGCGGATTTTTATTTGAATTTCTTGTAATTTATTTTTATTTTGAGCAGAAAAACCCTTTGAAAACAAAGAGAAATGCTGATGTCCTCTG
>JANNCA010000378.1:0-2293 GCA_031386075.1 Oligoflexia bacterium | reverse complement strand
CAGTCAATACCTCCCCACTTGCAGGTAAAGAAGGCGAAGCCATTCAATCGCGAAAATTGCGGGATCGTCTGATCCGCGAAGTGAGACAAAATGTCGCACTCCGTTTTGAACCGACGGCGACTCAAGATCAGTTCCGAATATTAGGGCGCGGTGAACTCCAATTTGCCATTTTGATTGAGCAAATGCGCCGTGAAGGCTTTGAGTTTATGGTCGGCAAGCCTTTGGTCATTTACAAGACCGGTGAGAATGATGAACGTTTAGAGCCTATGGAGCGAGCTGTTTTGGATCTTCCAGAAAAATCGGTGGGAGATGTAACCAATATGTTTCAGTCCCGCAAGGGCCTTCTGTCGAAGTATGAAGGTGGATCAGGACATGGTTCCGAACGAGTTCGACTCGAGTTTGATATTCCTACTCGTGGCTTGTTGGGAATGCGGTCTAAATATCTAACAGCGACCCGTGGAGAAGGCTTATTTAGCACTCAACTCTTAGGTTATGGTCAACATAAGGGTGATCTTCCTCATCGTACGATTGGGGCTCTGATTTCTGATCGCTTGGGCGATACTGTCGAGTATGGTTTGCTTGGGCTCGAGGAACGAGGAATTCTCTTCGTCAGTCCTGGAGTTCCAGTTTACGAAGGTATGATCATCGGCGAGAATAACAAAGACAACGACATGAATGTCAATCCTTGTCGAGAGAAGAAGTTGACCAATATTCGAGCCGCTCATGCTGAATTACTCGTGACGCTCTCCGGGATTAAAAAAATGTCCCTCGAGCAATGTATTGAGTGGATTGATGAAGACGAGTGGATTGAAATCACTCCTAAGTCCATTCGCTTGAGGAAAAAAGTACTCAATCAGAATTTACGAAGCGTCAAACGTCACGAACGAATTCATTGATTGCCATTCATTAGATGAAGAGTGCCCGATTTAGGGCTTCCGGAGAACGCCTGGTTGATGAGTTCGGCGCCTTCGTTGTGAAGGAGTCTTCAATTGGGTCTTCGCCGCAGTCCTTTGCCCAGCGATGGATTGCCCTGGAGTACTGAGATGGAAGTAGTCAATTTGCTCTAGGGCTTCACCGAAGGGATCAAATTGGTCGGTGTCTTCTTTGAATTTTTTGATAAATTCAGACCGATCGTCTACAAAAATAATTCGTTTGATGAGGCTGAGTTCGTCTTTATCTAAGCCTGCTAAGACTAAAGGTGAAAGTGCTTTCTGGGCGTAGAGTCCATTTTGTTGAAAATTACTCTCTTCAGCAACAGAGATGACATTCCCTTGGGAATGAAATCTGAATCGAGACTCCTTACCTGATTTTACATCGTTCATCAGAAAGGAATTTGCACTATATTCAGAGTCACCGATATTAAATGCATCATCAAAACCTAGGTTATTCAGCTTAATCAGAGTTTCTCTAAAGTCTGGATTGGCGCTTGAAGCAATCATTGGGACGCCTGCGGTCTTAAAGCTCTCGATGACTCGACTTGCGTTGGGTCTTTCCTGGATTGAACCCTCATAACGATTGTAGGTCGAATGATCGGTGAGGGTGTCGTCCACATCGAATACGACTAGAATTTCGCTATTCTTGAGGCCTTTGCTCATCAGGTTTTCTACGTGGGTTCTGACGTTGTCGATATCGTTTGTTATGACTGTTTTACCATGAGTGATTTCAGGTAACTCTCCCTGGTCTTCGAAATCTTCAGTGACTTCATCAAAATTAGTTTCATCCAGGCTAGGAGCAAATCTGATACTCTTCTGGGTGGGGGAATTTCTGCCGTCGATTCCATGGCAGTAACTTGAGTCTCCACTCAGAATTCGGTCGATTCGGTTTGACTTGATCATTTGTAGGATGTGGTTAACTTCAGCAAGTGCCTTTGACTGTTTTGGGTCGGCCTTTCCGCAGGTGATCGTTTTAAAGTTGATAGGGTATAAGTAGCTGATCTTACCGAGGTGTAAGGGAAGGCGTATAGCGCTGCTTACCTTGTTGTTATCGTCAACTTCAGTTTGCTTCTCATGGGCTGTCCACGAGGTCGCTCTGTCGAACAAGGTGAAACTTCCGATGGCTTTTGAAAAGGCGGCATTCTTTCCAAAACCTGTACAAAAAGAGTCGGCTCTTTTTTGTGCAAAGTCTTTGATTTTAGCTCTGCTCACCAGACCTATGATCCGTTCTCGAGCACTGACGGCCATCAAATTCTTGGGCCAAAGGTTAAACTCCTTTGTTACCGCATGAGCTTGAATGGACTGAATGAGTCCGAACGTGCTGACAAGAGAAATCAGTGTCCATCTAGAAATGGGTTTGA
>JANNCA010000307.1:0-2611 GCA_031386075.1 Oligoflexia bacterium | reverse complement strand
TCGAGTTCGTGCTGTCTCCCAGGTCTACGGGAATGCTAAGATCGTCATCGACTCAACAGCGGCTGGAGCGGTATTGTTCGAGCAAATGAAGAGCGATGGCTTATGGATCGAGGGTTACACATTTACAAATCAGTCAAAGTCGGAACTCATCACAAATCTTGCCCTTCATGTGGAAAAGCACGAAATTCTATTTCCTCCTGATGAACGCCTCATTCAAGAGTTCAGATCCTACGAGTGTCGGGTGAGTTCGACTGGAACTATGACGTTTGGAGCGCCTGAAGGGTCGAGAGAAACAGATGACCTGATTACTGCTATGGCATTAGGACTTTACGGAAATAGATCACAAGGAACTCCTCAAATTGCCTGGAGAGAAAATTTCACAATGCCTTTTATCATGGGAGCTGGGTCGAAGCTTCTTAATCAGAGGCAGTCTGTCGGTAAATGCACGACAGATGTAAATGTCTCGGCTGAAAACGCAATCGTCTACGCTGCTGATGGGTTTCCAGAAGGTTCCTGGCAAGATTATCAGGGATAAAGCATTCTACTTTTTTTTACTGTCAGTTTCTTGAAGTGCTTTTAACATGAGCCTTCGAGCAGCACTTGTGACGTTTAGTTGCGATCCCATTTCGTCTACTTGAGTCGCAGCATAGGCGTCGAGACGACGAAATATCTCCTCAGAAACTCGATAAGAAATGACTTCTGTCTTTCTGGGGTGCTTGACCTGTTTTTTCTTCTTTTCCATTCTTCAAATATCTCAGTCCATCAAAAGTTAATCAAGTTCAAAGACTTACAATTGAATACAAATAGTTACAAAAATTGACAAAAGTAGGCAGTTATAGTATACTGATATTGTCATATATAGGAGTGAGTGTAGTATGCCTTCTCCAACGCCAGTCAAAGCCATTGCTTATGCAAGAGTCAGTACTTTGCTCGGTCAAAACCCAGAACATCAATTGGTTCCCATTCGATCATTTGCAGATACACGGGGCTTTCAGTTGATCAACGAATATGTAGATAAGGGGATATCGGGAGTCAAAGACCGAAGACCTGCTTTGGATCAGATTCTAGTGGGAGCAAAGCGTGGGGAATTCAAGGTCATCATCATCGCCGCCATTGATCGTCTTGCTCGGAATGTTCGGCACTTGATTAATCTGATTCATGAGCTGGATGGATATGGAGTGACTGTAGTTTCTTTGAGAGAAAACCTGGACTTCAATTCTCCATTGGGGCAAGCGCTTCTGGTTATTACTGGGGTTCTGTCTCAGTTAGAGCGGGAAATTATTCGTGAACGTATCAAGACAGCATTGGCGGCAAAAAAGAAACTTGCTCAGGACTGCGGCTCCGATTGGCGTTGTGGGAGACCTAACATCGTGACTCCCGAAAGAATCGAGCAAATTTTGACATTGCGGGGAGAGGGCAAGTCCATCCGGAAAATCGAAAGGTCCATGAACGGAGCCATCGGAAGATCAAGCATCGGAAAAATTATCAAGGATCGGAGCGGGAAATGAAGCTGTCCAAGAACCCTATTCGATTCAGGGTCTCCAAGTCTGTGTTTTTATTGGGTGCGTTTAGCGAGCTCGGAATGTCCAATAATGAAATGTTTTTTGGACTGGATAGAGGGTTCTGGGTCTGTTTGTCACGATGGAGTAAGGAAGTATGTTGATCCCAAAATGGAAACCGTTTTTAGGTTATTCACTTGAAGGAAGGCCATTTAGAAATGACGGAAGTTCGTTCGGTAAAGACACGACTCTGCTGGAGCGGATACGAGCCATGCCCAAAGGAAAACCCATTTCATTTGCCGCTGCTCATAATCTGTATTGGTATGAAATCGTGTCCAGTATCATCGATCACTTGGATTCCGACACGGCTGGGGAAATTACCAATCAAGATTGGGTGGGCTGGATTACCAAGCAAGGTTTTCAAATTACTCTTACTGGAAATGAATACCAACTGGTTGAAGAAACGACTAAAAGGATGGATTCTTAATTTTGTATGTAGAAGAATGTTCTACATAATTTGAGATCTATTGTAGTCTCTTTTCCAGAAAACTTCGTCAATTGGTAATGAATTTGGACAGACTTCTCTAGAAAGATTGGGCTTCTTAAAAATTTCTAATCCAAATGCAATCCATCTTAAAATCCTCCAACCTGATCTAATTTTATTGTAAGTTCTAGATGAATCAGTGCTTGATATTTTATTGTCTCGAATTCTAAAATGCATTAATCCTGGTCTATGGCTTGTTGCATTAGTTAGTTTTAGATTCTTAATTTGCATACTTATGTGTCTCAATCTTGCTATAGATAAGATAGGAATATTCAGTAGCGTTTATTTAATAGGATAGAGACCATACTTTAAGTTCCTGCTAAAAGCCATTGTATTTTGGTGCGGTATTTCGACTCCGTCCGATCACGATCAGGGCCAGCACACCATAGAAAGCCAATTAGCTCTAAACTAAATCAGATGAATCCCAGTATGGTGAGGGTCGCCGATCGCATTTATATGATTTTATTAGCCAAATTAAACAATCTACTCGTTTTGATATACAAGTAGTTAATGCACTGTATCATAAGTTTTTTTATTGTGTAATCTATAAAAACAAGGAAAATTTGGC
>JANNCA010000257.1:0-18955 GCA_031386075.1 Oligoflexia bacterium | reverse complement strand
CCGCTTAAATAGACTGCCGCAGTACCCGAAACGGTTTGTCCGTTTTGTCCAGCGAGTGTTCCTTGAGAAACGAGAGTGGCAGAAGGCACCGAATCATTAGGAAATACGGGGGAACTGCCGCTTGTTCCTAGTGTCAGGCCGCAATGTGTCATGATTAACCCTGTAAGGGTAACCCAGATTGCATAAGGGGGGTGATGGGTTGATTTAATATTAATAAACATATAAAATATATTAAATATTCTCTCATATTTCCGATGAGAATTCAAGGAGCCTTTCAAAGTGGCAGATCAAGATGATACTTACGAATCTCCAAAGTCGACAGAGCTCTTAATTGAACTTCCTGCTTTAACGGAAGTTTCGGAAGGCGTTGACTTCACTTCTGCATCAGGAATAGGTGAGCTATTCTCCGAATCATCTTTGGCAACCATGATGAGCAAAGTGAGTGTTTTAGAAACTTTTTTGAAATCCACAACTAAAGACTGTAAATTCTCAGATTTTCTCCGTGAACTACTTTTAGCAATCATGCAGGTGATAAAGAGTGAGGCAGGATCCATATTCGAGTTAGATGCTGAGACAAATTCACTTTTTTTCCGTGCCGTTGTTGGAAGTAGGTCAGATCGGATTGTAAATTTTATCATTCCCATGGGCCAGGGAATAGTCGGGCATGTGGCTGAATCAAAACTTCCAATATCTGTAGAGAATGTTCCAGAGAACAGCGTTCACCTAAAATCTATCGAGAGAGCCGTTGGCTTTGAGACTCGCAATATTGTTGCGTTCCCCATTCTAATCCGAGGTCAACTTTTTGGAGTCTTGGAGCTCCTGAATCGTGTTGGTGAGTCGAACTATACTCCAGAAGACCAAGAACTACTTAAGTATCTCTGCACTATGTGTTCAAAGTTTATTGAAATTCGCCTGATGATAGCTTGGTCCCTGGAAGAAAAAGATGCGGCTAAAAAGAAGACGGCATGAGCCAAATAGTTGCTCGCAGAAATCAGAACCTCATTTTAGTGGATGATATGGGAAAAAATACAGCATCGGATATTATTGACTCCGAGAACAGAGATTTAAAGGGAAAGCAAACAGGCCCTGCAGTGAAGCTAGATATGAATTATCTGGCAAAAGCGCTTTCAAAATATAATGCCTCCGACTTACACTTGAAGGTAGGTCGACCGCCTTTATTTCGCATTAATGGGCAATTAGTTCCTGCCAAGATGGCGGTATTGACCCAAGTTGAGGTAGAGGCGATTGTCGGAGGTGTGCTTTCCGAAAAGCAAGTCTTAGAGCTGGAGAAAAACAGAAATATTGATCTCTCCTTTAGAATTATGAATTTTGGCCGATTCCGCTGTAATGTTTACTATCAAAGGGGAACCCTTTCTGCTGCAGTCCGTATGATTCCTGTCAATGTTCCTTATTTAGATGACCTGGGCGTGCCTGGAGTCCTTAAGGAATTATGTCAACGTAGCAGGGGATTGATTCTGATTACGGGATCAACTGGGTGCGGTAAGTCCACAACGCTTGCTGCTATGATTCAATTTATTAATGAGACTCAGCATGTTCATGTACTTGCTATTGAAGATCCTATTGAATTTATTTATAAAGATTTAAAAGCTTCAGTGACACAGCGAGAGGTAGGTTCTGATACGGCCACCTTGAAAGAAGGATTAATTGCCGGGTTACGTCAGGATCCTGATGTTATTATGATCGGTGAAATTCGTGATAGTGAGACTATTAAGGCTGCTCTCACTGCTGCTGAAACGGGTCATTTAGTGCTCACAACACTTCACACGAATGATGCTAAAAGCTCCATTGATCGAATTTTAGATATTTTTTCAGGTGAATCACAAAATCAAGTGAGAATTCAGTTAGCGTCCACTTTACTAGGAGTTGTATCCCAGCAACTTGTTTTGCGTGCTGATGGTACAGGTCAAGTTCCAGCATGTGAGGTATTAATTAAGTCTCCTGCAATTGAAGGCTATATCTTGAGGAATGAGCTGGATCGAATTTCCGAGGCCATCGCAAGTTCAAATGCTTATTATAAGATGCAGACGATGAATCAGGCTCTTGAGAAAATGGTTCAGTCTCAATTGATTACTTTGGATGAGGCCCTTAAGTCATCGCATAATTCAGATGACCTTAAGTTAAAGTTAGCCGGAGTCCATCGCGAAGAAGGTTATAATTAAAATTCTTTGCATAAAGTTCTAGTCGACGTAAGCTTTGAGACTGCTATGAATCGAATCAAAATAGGATTTTTTTTTATTGTTGTCTATTTGGCGATTGCCTTGCCGTTTGCTGTGATAGGCGGAGTATTGCTAGAAAAAAAAGGCCTTTGGATCGGATTTTTAGGGAGTATCCTTTGCGTAGGATCGGTCATGGTTTTTTCAGAGAATTTAATGGGTTATATTTTTAGGCGGGATAAAAAAATATTTAAGGGACTTTCGAGAACTCTTGAAATTGTCGAGAGTGAATTCGGGGGAGTTTCACCTCGACTCATTGTTTTTTCTGATCCTGCTCCAGATGCACTTGCTTTGAGGTCCATTGGGGGGCGAGGGACTATTTTTATAAGTCAGGGGATGATTGGATTGTTAAGTGAAAAGGAGCTGCAGGCGATCTTGAAAGAGTGCATGTCTCGATTGAGTCAGCCAGGGGTTGCTCTCCAGGGTCTTTGTTTCACAGTCGTTCATTTTTTTTTAGCTATTGCTCCCCAGGGCTGGGTGGGTCTTGTTTTTTCTGGGAATGACATATCGCGGCGTGGAAAATATTTGTTAAGTCCGATTTCAGCTATAGGATTCTTGATCCTTTTCCCAATCATTCGGTTTTTCTTAAAATTTGGGAGCTTGTCCTTGAGTAAGGTAATGGCTAAAGAGGATCAGGGCGATTACTGGCAGGCTATTCAGAAAATCGTTCAGGCTGTACAGGTACTGGGATTGTTGGAAAAGCGACGGGTATTTTCTATACTTTTCCCTCTTTGAATCCTCATATAGGGTTAGATTTGGTGAGACTATTCTATTGAAGAGTCTTGTTTAAATTTTCCGGCAGAGGTAAGTCCTGATTGCCATGACAAATCAGTTACCAAAAATTGACCTGACTACATTTTTCTTGTCCATATCATCCGCTGCCTTTATGGGGTTAGGTGTTGCGTCATTGAATCCAGGGGAAGAGCCTGAAGTCGATCTTAATTTAGCGCGTCAAAACATTGATCTCATGGAGCTCATGTATGAAAAAACTCGTGGAAACAGAACTTCCGAAGAAGATCGGCTGATTGAGCAACTACTTTTTGAGACACGTTTAAAATTTGTCGAGAGACAAAGAGAACAGCAAATTAAGTGAGTTAAGGGAATTTTATAATGAAAAATCATTCTACTCGAATAGTTTCTTTTTTAATCTCCTGTTTAATAGCATTTTCTTTAGACCACCACCTGGTATTCGGAGCGTCGACAGGGACAACCGCCACGGGCGTGTCTAGCGCGCCTAGTATTATTGATACGAATATTTTTGTAAATTTATCGAAGAAGATAGTTCCTTCGGTTGTCAATATTTCATCTTACATTTTGGTGAAAAGTCCCCTCCTGCAGGGTGATCAGAGTGATGCATTGCGTAGATTTTTTGGTGATTTGTTTCGTCAGTACAATCGAGGTGGGCATGGTGATAATGAAGATGACGGAGGGGGCCCACTGCCCCAGGTGCCTCCTGGCGGGCAGCAACGCATCCCCAGAGCCATGTCCCTGGGCACAGGATTTATTATTGATTCGTCAGGTCTCATTCTGACGAACAATCACGTTGTAGCGGATGCGGACGAAATCAAAATTTCATTTACTGAAGCGTCTGATGAAAAACCATCCGATGCAGAAGTTGTAGGGCGTGATCCAGATATTGACGTTGCCCTCATAAAAGTTAAAAATAAGCGAGAAATGGTGCCAGCTGCTTTAGGCGATTCTGACGCTCTTGATGTAGGTGAATACGTGATAGCAGTAGGGAACCCCGTAGGGCACGGCCATTCCGTGACTCATGGTATTATTTCGGCAAAAGGAAGGCCTGCGCCTGATTTTCCACTCGCGAATTATCTTCAGACAGATGCTCCCATCAACCCCGGCAATTCGGGTGGACCGTTGGTGAATTTAAAGGGAGAAGTCATAGGAATTAATAATGCAATTGATCAGCGGGCACAGGGAATTGGCTTTGCGATTCCCATAAATCTCGTAAAAAAAGTTCTTCCTCAGCTGAGGACTAAGGGTGTGGTTGCTCGTGGCTATATAGGGGTGCTTGTCGACAATTTGTCACCAGAAGTCGCTTCTAAAATGGGTTTTTCTAAGGACTTATCCGGACCTATGGTGACTCATGTTTATCCAGGTGCCCCATCTGATAAGGCAGGGCTTAAGCCCTACGATGTTATTGTCGAGTTCAACGGAACTCCAGTGCATTCCGGAGGAGACCTGATTTCCGCTGTCACAGGAGTGGCGGTGGGAGATTCTGTGCCACTTAAAATTTCCAGGTCCGGTCAAGTGAAGATATTGACGATCCAAGTCGCTCAGAGACCCAGTTCCCAACAGAGTTCTCAGCAAAAAGTGGAAAAAAAGAAAAAGAAAGATAAAAAGCCGGCATCGATTCAAACGGGTATGACCCTTGAAGATCTGACTCCAGAGATGGCCAAAGACTTAGGCCTTGAGAAATCGACAGGAGTCGTTGTCTCGAACGTCGATTATGGCGGCCCAGCAGATAGGGCCGGGATGATTCGAGGAGACTTCATTTTAGAGGTCGATCGGAAGGTAATTCTGGATGTCGATGCTTTTTATAAATTTGTAAAAGAAAAGAAGAGTTACTTGTTGAGGGTCCGTCGAATGGATCCTCAAGGACGAGAAGTCTTTGCTGTCATCATTTTAGATTTAAAAGAGTAAGACGTCTTGAGTCACTTGGCTTTAAATCAGCTCCCTAAGGTATCTGGGAGGGTGAATCAAGATGCCGCAGTTGTGGCATCAGTTGCCTTAGATTATTAAATAAGATGTAAAAAACGCGATAAATTTCTCAATACTCGCGGCGCTATGAAGCGAGCAGTTGAATGTGATATCTGTAACTCCCTCGTAAATCACTTATTAATAGCGAAATAAGTGCCTGGGACCGAAATTTTCATAGTCATAGATGGATCTGAAGGCGAGGTTCGGTTTCCAGAGGAAATAGCAAGGAACCTTTAGTTGACTTAATTTGTTTTAAATGACCGCTGTTTGATATCTGCCGCAGTCTCTTCTACAATGAGTGTTAGGTGTCTCAAACTTCAGAGGCCTACAAATAGGGAGGGACAGGCCATGGAAATTACAGAAGTAAAGGTTTTTCCTGTGGATGAGGAAAAGCTGAAAGCTTATATCACAATTGTTTTGGATAGTTGTTTTGTGGTGCGTGACCTTAAGATTATTAGCGGTACGGCCGGACTTTTTGTGGCGATGCCTAGTAAGAGGCGCAAAGACGGCAGCTTTAAAGATATTGCTCATCCTTTGAATCAGGGAACACGTGCGGTCATGGAAAAAAAAATTTTAGACGCCTATTTGGCTGAACTGAAGAGGCCTGGAGGCAGTGGACCCCAAAGTGCTGATGAGGCTGAAAAAGCGGATGTGATTTACGGGTAAGGCCTGAGCCGGAATTTTATGTGTGACAGGCGTTGAACGTTAAGATTTCTTGTGGTAATGGTCTAGTTAATCTCAACAGTGTTGGGGTGTCGGCAAGTGGTAAGCTAGCGGATTTTGATTCCGCCATTCCTAGGTTCGAGTCCTAGCACCCCAGCCATTTGTTAAGTGTTCGCACTCAGTGATTTTCGAATACTTAAGTTTTTAAAGCCTCCCACTGCTTGTGGGGGGCTTTTTTTTGGCTCATGTTAGGTTGAGATCATGTCGAAATTATGAAGTGAACAGAATATTCACGCAGCCGGTTTTCATTCAATCCATTGTCATTTTAATGATCGCCTGGATGGGGTACCTACTTGGCAGGTCCGAAAAATGGGGCGGTTCCGGCCGGGATTCTTTATTAAGCAGTGGGAACCGGCATACGAGATCCCTGATTCAGTGTCAAAATAGTGAGAAAGATTTTGGTATCGGGAGAGGTCTCGCGTCATCAGAAGGACGAGAGTCTGAGTATACCGTACTTCTTGAAAAGGACCGCCTCGAAGAGAAAAATCGGAGGATGGCGGCTATTTTTGAGGGTTCCGAACTGGGTGTTTCTCTTACAAAGTTGACAGTACTGGTTAGGTATGGACCAGATCAGAATTCTGCAGAAGGCCGAATTGTCAGTGAGTCGCTTAAGTTCATCCAAAGTGATCCTCAGCAGGCGTTTCTTGAAATTCATGACGCCCTTGTACAAATGCCGGCAGACCTAACGGCAGAAAGACAATTGTTGATTCAGCTTGTTTTAAAATTAGATTTGGAAGCTGAATCTAAGATCAGATTTTATTCTGAGCAGTTGATTCAAGAAAATAAAAAAAAGGACTTAAAAAGTATTGAACTCAATTCATCACCTCTCCTTTTAGCACTGATGCAGGAGGCAGTGGATCCATCCCAAGTAGAAGCGACACTTCGACAGGTTCTGATGGCTCAGAGCAATTATAGCATTCGATCTTTTCTGGTGAGTGTTTATGAAACAAAATACCCGGACGAAGGCAAGCGTCTTCGAAGTGAACTGGGCATGTTGGATTTGTAGATCATCTTTTGGGCTCCGTGCACGAAAAGCACTTCCTTGTACGCTCGAATGCTGTGGAGGAGATTCCGCTGAAAGTATCGAAGGTAAAAATTCAGTATGCGGCCAAGGTGGAATTGATATACAAGTACTATCAGTTACAATTCAGTAGGCGGGCATGGTGGAATTGGTAGACACGTACGATTCAGGGTCGTATGCCGAAAGGTGTGAAGGTTCAAGTCCTTTTGCCCGCACCAAAATGACGGTCATTCTAAAGAATCTGAAATTTCAGCAAAATCCTCAGCAATAATTTCGACGGGAGATGGAATTCCTGATTTGCTATTTTTATTGATTTTGTCTGGGCCACAGAGTGAGTCGAAATAGGTAATCAGGTGAGGATCATTTAGAAGGAGCTGGGCCCTTTCCCCTCGGCGAAGGACGCCCCGGCAAAGAGTCGATTGAGGGCCTACGCATTTGTTTACCCAGTCTTTTTGGAGCTGGGTCGTGACAAAAGGATCGACGAAAATACAGGCTAAAGTTGGGTCTAAAGTTTGGCAGGTTTTCAACATTGCGATCAGCGCATTGCTTCTGATAGCCTTGGAGTGGACGGGAATATTTCTAGATATTTTGCGGCTAGTCCAGTAGTGTTTTGTGAACTTATCGTGATTTCGTTTCATCATTTTAGAAAAGCTGTCTTGAGCAAGGGTGTCCCCAAGATGCAGAGTTAAATCAAAAAAGTTATTTCTTGCTTCATTTCCTTTCAGCATGTCCTGATATTGGGAAACCGTAGATTTCAGGGAGTCGAAGTACTGTTTGGATTCCCAAGTCTTTGCGGTGTTTGCTTTAAGTTGGGTATCCTGGCCATTTTTGATGGAATTGTAATAGTCGAGGAGCTTGGCTAGGCGGTCATAGAACATTCTGAGGGTAGGTGCATATCCGTCCCCCAGTTCATTGGGGTAGTCGAATAACAAAAATTCGTCGCATCCTTGCCGCAAATCATGAAGAGACTCAATAATTTTGGGTGGGTGAGTGTTCTCCTCGGCCTGAAAAGTGAAGCTATGAAGAAGGGCCAATTTTGGGTTGGAGCTATTTTGTTGAATGAAGTAGGTAGAGTTGTCTTTACACCAAGTCTTGATGTGGCTAAATGTTTCAATCGAACCAGCCTTCATCACATTTAAAGTGAAAAGTAGATTCAATTTTTCATAACTCTCCTGAATATGTCGGAGCATTTTTATGTCTGAAAAAAGTTCGGGAGTATTTTTTTCAATTTTTTCAATAGAGATTTGGGTTGTTTTGTATGCACCTGTTTCAGCTTTAAGATCTAATCCATTGATAAAGCGCTCTTTTTTGTCAGCAAAAAGCATGCAGCTCGTTTTTGCCATTTGTCTATAGAGGCATAAGAAGGAGAGTCTATTTTTGCGCTCTTCATCTTCTTTGAGCGCATCGATTGCTTCATCCATGGCCAAGGTGAAAAGCGGGAGATTGGCAACTATCTGACCGCCAGCTGCTGCTCCTATTCCAATCCAACCTCCGGCGAAGAGGCCGCCAAACGTAATAGCTTGTCCGATGAGTTTCTGTACAACAACTCTTCTGTCCATTTTCTGTACGCAATTGTTTTGAAATAGATTAGATGCCGCTAGAAAAAGTTGATTAACAGCAGTAGCTTGCTGTGTTGCACGATTGATGACATTTTGATCTCCAGTTGTGGCAACAGCTGAGCTTGCGACAAACTGATTCGTCACTGCTGTGCCCACATTGGTTCGAACAGCATTAATTTGATCTTGTATAACGGCGCAATTTTCTGCGGTAGCATCCTTAATGCTCTGTACGACTGCCGAGGTTTCTCGCTTTAGGTTATCAATTGCAGTCTTCAAATCTGGGGTTGCGTCATCAATCGGGCATGAATTCAGGGGATCAGGCACTGATACATCGGCGTAGTGAATGACAGGTAGAGGGAGTAATTTTCCTTCTTCCTCGAAATCAATTTTTGAAGTTAAAAAAAAATTGTTTGGGTCTACTTTTGGGGATTGTTCGTTAAATAGAGTCGGTGAGCCTACTTTGCCTTGAATTCGAAAATGGGCCATACCTTGAATATCCTCAGATTTGAGGAAAATGGAAAATAATAGAGTAGCAAAATAAAGTAGATTCATGAATTTTTTATGCTCCCCCGCACTCTTCGGATCAGTCTATTATCATGGATCTTCATTTTTGGAAGTCTATTTTGTCCCTACTTTTAACTTTGCATTACGTTGGTGTCAAAAGTAAGATAGGTTTTTAAACTAGAGTGATCCAGATATTCTTTTTTTGACAAGTGCTCCAGAAAATGTTCTGGGGCGCTAAAGATTTGGACCCTGTACCCCAAAACATTTTCTGGAGCACTTTATGGGCATCAAATGGATTCGCACCGGCAGACAATTAGGTCAGGCTGTGAAGAACGTTCAAAGACTACGTCAGATATTGGCAGTCTTTGTTAAACATGGGTTTGCCGATGTTGTTCAGCGGATGAATTTGGAAAAATTTTTACCTGGGCGCTTAGGAGCATTTAGAGAATCTCAGGCGGAAAAGACGGTTCCAGAAAGGCTCCGGCTCGCATTTGAAGAACTCGGACCGACCTTTGTCAAGCTAGGACAGTTGCTTTCGACTCGATCCGACATTGTGCCTGAATCATTTATTGAAGAATTTATTAAGCTTCAAGATGATGTGCAGCCTTTAACATTTGAAACTGTTCGAACGATTGTAGAGCGAGAACTCAATTTAAAGTTAGAGGAAGCCTATTCTAACTTCAATTCAGTTCCATTAGCTGCTGCCAGTATAGGTCAGGTTCACGAGGCCACTCTTCTGACGGGAGAAAAAGTTGTAGTTAAAGTTCAGCGACCTGAAATAGAAAAACTGATTGAAACTGATATTTCATTATTAGCTTTTCTTGCAAATTTACTTGAAAAGTACGTTCCAGAAAGTCGAATTATTGACCCTACTGTTATTGTTAATGAATTTTTTAGAACGCTTTCTTTTGAATTAGACTATGTAATTGAAGCCAATAATATTATCAAAATTTCTGAAAATACAGAGTCAATTCCAGAAATAGTCATTCCTTGTGTCTATAAAAAATTGAGCACCCATAAAATTCTGACTTTGGAAAAACTCGAGGGAATTCGGGTGAACGACTTTAAGGGATTGGATGCTGCAGGAATTGATCGGAAAAAAATAGTAGAGCTTGGGGTTAGAGTGTTTTTTAGGTCAGTTATGGTGGACGGACTTTTCCATGGAGATCTCCATGGGGGTAATGTTTTTGTCTTGCCTGGAAATAAGTTAGGAATCATAGATTTCGGAATCGTCGGACGGCTTTCTCAGAAATCTAGGGATCAACTAGCCATTATGGTGATGTCGCTTTTGACCGAGGACTATGAAAATCTTTGTTACGAATATGCAGAGCTAGGGGGTGCTGGAGCTTCAGTCGATTTCGATTCGTTTCAGCGTGAGGTGCGTAATACGCTTTCTCCCTATATGGGCTTAGCGCTTGACGAACTAAATGTAGGCAAGATCCTGATTGAAGCGACTAAAATAGCTACAAAATTTAACATCAAAGTGCCTGGAGACTGGATGTTAGTTTTTAAGGCTATTTTGACGATTGAGGGGATGGGACGAACTCTAGATCCTGGGTTTGATCTTCTTGCAATAGGGCAGGACTTGGTCAAGGATCTGGTTAAAAATCAATATTCAATACAAAGACTCTCGAAGGAATTTATATGGGTCGCTAAAGATGTTGCGACTTTGATTAAAATTTTGCCCCGGCAAATTCGATGGATGTTTAAGAAGCTAAATAGCAATGATTTCGCACTAGAAATCAAGTCTAGAGATTTCCAAGAAATTCGGAAACAGTTGGATTTAAATGGAAAACGTATGAGTTTGAGTGTTGTGATTGCTGGACTTTTTATATCGAGCAGCATTGCATTGCGGTCTAGTTCTGATCCAGGCGTGGGTCAGATAGTGGCAGGGTACCCTTTGTTTACAGTAGTCTGTTTTGGTGGTGCGAGCTTCTTTTTGGTTCGGCTGATGCTCCAGTCGTTTAAAAAATAGATTCTTATTGAATTAGGATTTAATTTTAGGTATTCAATTAAATTTCAAAGGAATATTGATTGAAGAGTGGCTTTTTGTCGATCTTGTTAGCTTTACTGTGTTCCGGCTGGCCCCTTGCATTGAGTGGAGGCGAGTCTTTTAAGACTCCCTCCGGAGATTCCTTGCGCCTAGGAATCAAGTATGTAGTTTACCAGGATTCAAAAGATCAGGCAGTCTTGAATGAGTTAGAAGTTAAGTCAAGCGTTGAAGAAATTAACCGGGTATGGGGACAGTGTCGTATTGAGTTTGAGATTGTCGAATATCTATCTGTCAGTCCGAAGCAATTTGGGCTCCGGGAGGCTCCGCAGGATGAGGCAGAGTTGACTGATATTCGAAATGCCTTTTCTGATGAAGGTGTGCTTCTGGTAATAGCGACCGAAAATTGGATTCGAACAGGTACCTTAGGAAATTCTCGCGCCAATGCTTGGACGAGTATGCCTGGTGGGCCTCCGTATGGGGTTGTTTTGGAAAAATTGGTGGGTGCCTTTGCAAACCTACTTGCCCATGAGCTGGGGCATTATCTTGGGCTTCTTCATGTGGCAGATCAATTTGGTATGATGAACCCTATTGTTTATAATCATTCGGAATTTCTTTCTCACGAGCAGTGTGGGATTGCTCGGCGAACGGCACAGTCCTTTTGGCAGAAAACAATCCGAGAATGATTGAGTTAGTTTTTATGTTTGGGTTCTAGTGATTTGTGTTAGTCAAAAATTATGTTTCATATTTCACGCCCTGAGAATGAATTGATTCGTTTGTATGAGCCAGGTTCTGACAATCGAGAACGGCTTAAGGTCGAATTAGCAAGAGTGGCCTCGCAGAAGGTAGAGATTCCCTGTGTTATTGGGGGAAAGGATGTTCATTCCGGACACTTGAAGAAGGTGGTCATGCCTCACGATTATCGGCATGTTTTGGCTGAATTTCATGTGGCAGGGCCTGCTGAGATCAAAGCTGCAGGGGATGCAGCTTTGAGAGCAAAGCCGATGTGGGAGTCTATGGAGTGGTATGAGCGAGCTGCTATTTTTTTGAAGGCAGCAGATTTGATTGCTGGGCCGTACCGCCATACTTTGAATGCAGCGACCATGTTAGGGCAGTCGAAGAATGTTTTTCAGGCAGAGATTGATGCCGCATGTGAGCTCATCGATTTTTTTAGGTATAATGTCTATTTTTATCAGGAGATTCTAAAGGTTCAACCTTCATCTGTGGATGGAGTTTGGAATCGCACGGATTATCGTCCGCTCGAGGGGTTTGTTTTTGCCGTTACTCCCTTTAATTTTACAGCAATCGCTGGCAATTTGCCGACTCTCCCTGCTCTCTTAGGGAATGTGGTCGTCTGGAAGCCTTCAGACACCCAGATGCTCTCAGCATCGATTACGATGACGATCCTGAAGGAGGCAGGGTTACCTGATGGAGTGATCAATATGATTGGAGCAGACGGACCTGTTGCCGGCAAGTTAGTTCTAGCAAGGCCTGAATTGGCTGGAGTTCATTTTACCGGATCCACGGATACCTTTAGGTCTATTTGGAGTGCGGTAGGTCAGAATATTGGAAATTATAGAACCTATCCTCGTCTCGTGGGTGAAACCGGGGGTAAGGATTTTGTATTTGCACATCCGTCGGCAGATGTGGATTCTCTGGCCACCGCTTTAGTGAGAGGTGCCTTTGAATATCAGGGGCAGAAATGTTCAGCTGCTTCTCGCGCATATATTCCGTCTCATTTATGGATTCGATTGCGAGATAAAATGTTAGAACAATTGTCTGGCATTACCGTCGGCGATGTTCGAGACTTTAGGCATTTTGTGAGTGCAGTGATTGATGAGCGAGCGTTAACAAAAATTTCTAGATTTATCGAGCATGCAAAAAATTCTCCAGATGCAGAAATTATTTCCGGTGGTGGGATTCACTCAGATATTGGATACTTTGTTGAACCAACAGTAGTCTTGGTGAATCAGCCGCTCTACAAAAGTATGGTAGAAGAAATATTTGGTCCTTTTTTATCTATTTATGTTTATGAGGAATCTAGGCTCGATGAAACTTTGGCGATTTGCGATGAGTCGACTCCCTATGCATTGACCGGGGCAATTTTTTCCCAGGATCGCCAGGCTGTGAATCAAATGACCGCTCGCCTGAGAAATGCAGCGGGTAATTTTTATATCAATGACAAACCTACCGGAGCCGTCGTGGGTCAACAGCCCTTTGGAGGAGGCCGAGCCTCAGGGACTAATGATAAGGCGGGGAGTGCATTAAGCCTTTATCGTTGGCTTTCACCTCGTACTATCAAAGAGACCTTTGTTCCGCCTAAGGAGTATCGATACTCTTTTATGCAGGAAGAATAGCTCACTATAATTCTCGGTAAACACCTCCTATTTGTCGCTGTTTCAGTTTGAGGTTCTCTGGGCTAATCTGAAGTAAATGAATCCATTCATGTTCTACAAGTTCCCGAACGATCTCATGGTTTTTTAATATTTTTTCAATTTCTTCTTGAGGAGCCTCAATGAGTACACTTAACCTCAAGGGTTGATGCACAAAATTCTCCCCATCATACACCGACTGGATGGGTAGGCCAATTTTCAAGTCTCCTCCATTGCCTTCGACGACCCCAGATTCATTAACGAGATTATGGAGTATTTTGCTCCCCGATCCAAATACCGAAGGTACAGTGGTTGATGCATAGTACTGCATGTTAATCCAGTTTGTGACCACCATGGGGGCTGTCATAATCAATTCAAGAGTTCTATAGTTCCTGTCTTTGTCTCTTCTCCAGTCGTAGTCATGTAAAAATGAACGCCCCTCCAGATTGATTTTAGAGGTGCGCATTCGAGGGGCTACAATAAAACAGGCATTACCGGCAAGTCCCCATTCAGGTCGAGTCTCAGACCAATTTGTTGATCTTCTCTTCACGTTTCCATCTACGAAAGTGGACCGTGAGGACTGTCGTTCACTTCTAGTTTTTTTTGACGCAATTTTGAATGTTTTTGAAATGGTTTTAATTTCTGATCGAAGGTGATTTGGAATTTGATCTGGATCAAAAATAAATATTTCATCTGTTATAGTCTCATGTACTTCTGCTCCCGAGTGGCCTCCACAAGCGCCGCAATCAAGGGAGTTTCCGAATGCGTTGTTGGTAGTAGCACTGCCATGACCGATTAAAAAAATAAGATTTCCAAAGGGACCGGTGAGGCCCATGTGATGAAGGATGGCTTCGGCGCGTTCCATTTTTGTAGAGGGTTCAATTAGAGTTCCTTCTAAGGATTTCAGATCTTTTAAATTTGGTCCTATACCATTTGATGTAAATGGGTGAGGCATAGAAAATTCTCTGAATTTACCATAAATCAAAGGTAGGCTTTGGGCTAAAAGTTTTTGGAAATAGAGCACTCCTAAAATTTCTACATAAAGAAAAGATGAAGGTGCCATTTTTCGTAATTTTCCAAAATAGGCCGAAACATTCATGAAAGCTAAAGTCATGTTCAAGTTTATTTCAGAATGAAAGATGGTTTGCTCATCCATTTGTTCATCTAGATGATACGCTGGCGCGAGTAATACCGGGAGTCGGTGGCTGGGTGAATTTTCAACAAATTTACGGTAGTCAAAAGGTAATCCAAAAAATCCGGCAAAACCGACAGTCTGTAGGGCGGGGTCTTCGCCTTCAATCTGTCTTCTGATTGTTTCGGATCGTACATCGATACAAAAAACGAGCTGTGCCTTTGGTTTTGGTTGGTGCAGGGTAGAAGTGGTTTCAAGCTGATGACTTAATTTTGAGTTCAATTTCTGCTGGTAGGCTATTTCCAAACTGAGTTGACAGACGTAGAGGCATTGGATTAACAGTGATTCCTGCATTGTGATGTTTGTAGGGGTTTCTAGTGCATCTCGCCAAGCTTTGATTTTAAATCGCTGACTCGAACCTAAGGCAGGGTTTTCGTTGAAATAGACAAAGACACCGAAATCATAAGCCATGCGCACTGCTAAAAAGTCCGTTGTGCATCCTCGACCGAAACTTGGGAAGTCTAAATTTTTCTGCCAATCGATATTTTGAAATTGAGATGCCCAGCCTAATGAGCTAACTATCAGGCGACGCATGTAGCGTAGTTGGGCGAACTGAGAGTGTAGGCCCATAGTTTTTAACATCAACTTGATGCCTTCTTCTGACGAAAAATTTTTTAAACGAGAAATTATATTTCTGAATCCTTTAATGCCGTGGATTTCCATGCTGAAGTCCATGCTTTGCAAATGCAACCATGCCTTCCAGAAATCAATTTCCTTTAAAGAGCTTCTTTGCCGATGATATTAAATGGTTTTTTAAAAAATCTGCCGACTTGGTGCTGGAAGTAAGCCCCATTCCAAAAATAGGTATAACTTCTGCTGATTTAGAGTTTTAGTTTCAATGATTAAGTTTGCAAACCAGATAGGTGGTAGGTTCTTTCTGAGTGAAGCTGGAGAGATAAAAATAGTTCATGTTGTAGCCAATTTTCTAGAGTCCCAGCAAGTCAAATTGATAATAAAAAATTTAATAACACCAAAATTAAAAATATTAAATCCTCAGTGTTGAGTCTTCTTTGAGAGATCCGAATATTCTGTGCTAGGCCTAGGAATAGAATGGCTAAATAAGTTAACTGAATAGTGTATTGGCCCTCGCTAAAAAAGGACCCACCCCAAACCAAGGTGAGCCCGATCAGGTAAAATAAGATAAAAATGAGCCCTGTTTGACGAAACGGGAAGGATTTTATTTTTTTTGACTCCTCAACTAGATAGCCTGTACTCAGGAATGAATATGCCTTATAGAGGCTGTGGGCTATAATGTGAAAAAGAGCGATTGAATAGGCTCCAAGCCCACAAGTAAACATCATTAAACCCATTTGACTTATTGTAGAGTAGGCTAATTTTTTATTTATATTATTTTGTGTAATCATTACGATAGCTCCAAAAGCTCCTGTAATTGCACCTACGATAGTGAGTGTAAAGTGAGCCCATTCAGCATGCTGAAGCATTAGGCTCAATCGGATGATTAAAAATCCACCAGCGTTTATGATTCCTGCGTGCATGAGCGCAGATATCGGAGCGGGAGTCTCCATTGTTTCTGGAAGCCAGAAGTGAAATGGAAATTGGGCAGATTTGGTCATGCTACCTAGCACAAATAAAAAGCCTATTATTTCTATTTGATTGCTTTCTAAATATTTTAGGGTAATTTTTTCAATCCATTTGAATAGATCATCAAATTCAAAAGTGCCAAAATTTTTGTATGTTAGAAAAATGGCCCCTATAAGGGCGATGTCTCCAATTCGACTTACAGCAAATTTTTGTTTTGCGGCAATAACTGCCTGGGATCTCTCAGGATAATAAACCAGCAATTTGTGAAGACTCAGGCTTGTAAGAAACCACATCACAAATAGCATAATGAGATTGTTGCTCATTAACATGAGCCAAACTGAGGATAGAGTAAAAATGAGGTATGTGCTGAAATAGTTCTACCTCTTTTCTCGAGCAAGGTAGTGTCGCGAATAGCTCCCAATGATTATACCAAGGAAGCAAACCATAGAAGTCAGCAAGGTTGAAAGTAGGTCTACTTTAAGACCAAACCACGTTACTGAGGTTCTGATCGGAATTTGAATGATATTGATTGCAAAGTCACCATTCACCTGACGTAAGAATGTGAGTTCAAGAGAGCCCGCAAATAAGATCCAAAGGATTAAGTCAAAAAGTAAAATAGGGAACTGTCTTATTTGTGTTGAGTTCATGAAGAGATATTTGGTTAAAAAGTATAATAATAAAAATAGATAAATATTTAATGATTCATCGGTTTATCTGATATATGTCCGGTTATGATAAATTTAAATTATCACCATCTCTATTACTTCTGGACCGTTTGCAATGTGGGTAGTTTTACCAGAGCCGCGATGAAGCTAAGGATTTCTCAATCGGCGGTAAGTGAACAGGTGAGACGATTAGAAAGTGATATTGGTCAGTTGCTGATTAAGCGATCGACCCGGAGTTTTGTTTTGACTGAAGCAGGGACGACTGCATTGAATTACGCTGAGACGATCTTTGCTGCCGGGAATGAGTTGGTCGATTATATGAAGAACCGGCCCGGCATCAGGATTCAGAATATAAGAGTCGGAGCACTAGGGAGTCTTTCTAGAAATCTTCAGGCAGCTTTTTTGAACCCCATTTTAGAACGCGGCGATGTACAGTTTTCAGTGACTGTCGGGGATTCCAGGCGACCTTTTAGGTATGCTTAGAGATCACACCTTAGATGTTGTGCTTTCGACATTTTCAATCGGAGAGGACACCTCTTCGGAGCTTTACACGCATTTGCTTACTCAAAGTCCACTCTGTTTAGTTGTTGCCACGCCCCTGAAGCGAGTAAAAAAGTTGCCCTTGAATGAGGCTCTTCAGGCTGTGCGGCTCTTTCTTCCGTCCTCAACTTTTGAGAGTCGGTCCGATTTTGATCAATATGTAGAGGTAAATAATCTCAAACTTAAAATTATGGGAGAGGTAGACGATATCGCTTTATTGCGGATTTTAGCCCTTACGAATAAGGGAGCAGTGATTATTCCGCTCGTAGGCATTTTGGGTGATATTGAAAATTCTGCACTGACTTTGGTTCATGAGTTTAAGAGCATCAAGCAAAAGTTTTACGCAATTACCAGACAAAAGAAGTTTCAAAATCCTATTATTTCTGAACTTGTTAGGTCCTTTCGCCGATAGAAAAGGCTCCAATTGAGGAGAAATTGAATAGGCAAGAAAACTACCGAAGTGTCATTGATTTACCGTCTTCGGACTTACAGATTCATCGAGACTCAGGATGCATGATATAAAACCTCATGAACATTGCGACTATCTCATACGCGAATACAGAGTGTGTTCTGATGTCGCGACCCAGGTAAACGATTGCGGGTTCAATTCAGCGAGCTGAGGGCACCTATTTGAGAGTTTATTTTTTAGCTTTTTCCTAATGTAGGTAGATCATTTGTTTTCGTGTAAGCAATAGTTCCTGCACTGCGGGCGGTAAGTTGGATACAGAGAGTAAATGCAGAGTTTTAAAAAAAATTGAATTACAGCATTGACTCGCGCCAAGCTGTAAAGATAACTAGGTCGAATGAAAAATTTTAAAAGACATTTTGTTTCTTACCTAGCTATTTTCCAGTTAGTATACATGACGCTAGGTACGTCAAGCTTCGCTATGGACTGGAGATCGTACTTTGGCGTCCTAGCTGGTTTTTCTGTTTTTGGATCCCCGGATGCCTACAAATTGAATCTTCAGCCAGATTCTAGGAGTGCTCTTCGGGTTCAAAATTCTGCGGACCTTGGCACAAGCTCATTTCCACAAGGACTTAGTGACCTAAAGACAAAGTGGAGCCGAATTGTAGCCTCGCGCAAGCCGTCTTTATTTAATCAATGGTTGAGTCAATCGAATTCGATTGAAGCGCCTTTTCTTCCTATGACTCGTACGGATTTGCCAGTTTTGGTCATTGGTGCTGGACCAGCTGGCGTGGCTACTATGATAGCTCTTAAAAGATCTGACATTCATTTCGATGGCATGGAAAGTCATTCTCAAGTAGGAGGTCTTTGGGACCAAGCTAACCCGCAAAGTGTCGCTTACGACGATCTAGAGACTAATTCTTCGGGTTCAACGACCTATGTTGATCCTAATCTTAGGCTACCGGGTTCTGGTCATGTGTCTCGAGAAATTGCAGCAGAATATCTGCGCCAATCTGCCCAGAGTGAAAATATCCTTCCTCAGATTCTATTTCATCATCAAGTCAAAAGCGTAGAGAAGAGTAATTCAAATACTTGGATTGTTACAGCGCTGAATTTAAATTCGAATGAACTTGTTAAAAAAGAATATCGAGCCATTTTGGTGGCTGCAGGGATTCACCGTAAGCAAAACGCTGTTTATCCAACAGCTACGAAGAAAATTTTTTTAGACAATGAGATGGAGGTCATACACTCTTCGGAGTATCGGAATCGGAACGATTTTTTAGGTAAAAATGTCCTAGTGATCGGTGCTGGTAACTCTGGGGTGGATATTGCTACCGATATCGCGAAAGTGGCTCAAAAAGTCGTGCTTTCTGCTCGATCTAGCCCCTACTTGGTCCCGCTCAGTGTATTTGGGATTCCTTCAGATCAATTCACCCAGTTAACTCAAAAGGCTACTTTATGGTTTCCAGCTTCACTCATGCGGGCTAGCCTG
>JANNCA010000250.1:0-7578 GCA_031386075.1 Oligoflexia bacterium | reverse complement strand
CTCTCATTCTCTCCAGAATTTTATAGTGATTCTCCCGCTGATCTCGGTTATCTGGGGCTGGAAAATCACCGATTGTTTCTCCAACCAATGCCCGAAGCCCCATTCGATCTAGAGCATCGGCAACGGAGTCCTCGAAGTAATACATATCACAAAGAGTAGTTACCCCACCCCGGATGAGTTCTAAAGAGGCGAGTTCAGTTCCAATAGTAACAAAATCTGGATCAACCAACTTTTGTTCAAGCGGGATAATGTATTGATTCAGCCACTGAGAAAAAGGCAGATCATCGGCTAAGCCCTTTAGAAGAGTCATGGGAAGATGGGTATGCGCATTCACCAAACCGGGCATAACCAGGCGATCACGGGAATGAAAAAATTTTAATATTTTCCATTTTTCAGCAGCATTTTTAGCGTCCCAAGGTTCGACGGTTTCAATTCTGGATCCTTGAATTCCCAAAAACTGATCCCGAAGAACTTCCACCTGACCCTTTGCCATGGTGAGCAAATAGTCACATCGAATTCCAATATCAAAACACTTCACTAGGCCTCCCTAGATTTTCATAAAGACATTTTAGCACGTTAAAAATTTGAGTGACAATCCCTGACTTGCCTTAGGTTGTCAAGTTTAGGTCAAAAAAGAGGGGAAGTGTGAACCCTTCCCCTCTTTACCCTATGAGGCCCTTCTGAATGAGGGCCTCGGAGGCCTCCCGGCCAAATTCTCACTTCATGGGGTGCGCGCTACGGCACTCCCAGACGGTTTTCCACTATAATGATATTTACTCTGAGAAATGCGCTGCATTGCGCTCTTCAATCTTGGATGTTGAGCTAAAGAAGGAAGTTTTTCCTGATAACGGCCCTCTAGGCGCGCCAGTTGCTGAATATCTGAATCAAAATTAAGCTTCAATTCCTTCTTGATATGAATCTCTGACAGCCTCTGATAGAGGGCTGTATCATCGGTCACAGCATTTTTTGAGACTCCGGGCCCTGACATCAATGGAACCGACGCCTTCGTAATCGACAAAATAGTCAGTCCTGCAAACAAGCCACAACCAAACCAAATCATTTTTTGAACTTTCTGACGCATTGCCTTATTTCCTCTTATTTCCTCAGACTCACAGTAGAGAGCGAAAATACTCTCTGCGGCGCAGCAATAAGCAAGACAGGTGCCAAAAAACCTGACAGTGTTTAAGTCCTTGATACTGTTTAAAAGTTGATCAGATTAGTTTGACCTAGACACCATTTTCCTTGTCTAAGTTTTAGACATCTGTCAAAAATTGATCAATCATGTCACGAAATATTAAACTGGTTCGAGTTCGGCAGAATAACCTCAAGAACATTTCTGTTGAGTTCCCAGCCAGGAAACTCTCAGTAGTTACAGGGCTTTCCGGCAGCGGTAAAAGCTCCTTGGTCTTCGACACTCTCTACGCCGAAGGGCAGCGTCGCTATGTCGAAAGTTTATCCACCTATACGCGGCAATTTTTAGAAAAAATGCCTAAGCCAGATCTCGACTCTATCGAAAACATTCCCCCTGCTATCGCTCTCGAACAAAAAAACCACGTCGCCAACTCCAGAAGCACCGTAGGGACTCAAACTGAAATCGTTGATTATCTCAGAGTCCTTTTCTCCAAGATCGGTCGAACTTTCTGCATCGACTGTGGCGGAAGCGTTCAGCGCCTGGATTCACAATCGATCCTCGAGTGGGCAGCCGAGTGGCTTCCCAACAGAAAAGCCCTGTTTCTTGCCCCAGTGATTACCTCAGACCCACCTCTTTCAGTCAATCCAGACAAAAAAAAATCCAAAGCCAAAACAAAGAAAACGAAAACTAAAACCAAAGCGAAAGTTTCAAAAAAACAACCGCCCGCTGGACTCTCTCAATCCCTCATTCAGGTTCTGAAAGAACAGGGATTTCAACGAATTCTATTGAAGACATTAGGCACTTCACCCACTTTTGAGGTTTTGGACTTAGAAGAAATTTCAGTTCTCCCGTTGAACAAGGAAAATGAAGTCTACGTGGTCGTAGATCGACTTCGCATCTCCCACCCTCCCGATGCGGATACTCGTGGGCGACTCCTCGACTCTATCGACCAAGCCCTCACCATCGGCAGAGGCCAAATTGCATTTTATGACATGAATGAAGGGAACAACGCCTGGAAGACCTTCGACAATCGATTTTCCTGCATTCAGTGCAGCCGGGAACACCGTATACCAGAACCCCATCTTTTTTCGTTCAATAGCCCACTGGGAGCCTGCCTGCGTTGTAGCGGATTTGGATTTACGCTCGACTTAGATGAATCTTCCGTCGTTCCAGATCCCTCAAAGACCTTAAAAAACGGAGCCATCGACCCCTTTGCCAAACCTTCCCTATCCGAATGGCAGAACAATCTTTTTAGATTCGCTGAGCGACATGGAATTTCAATTGGAAAACGCTACCTCGAGCTGACGGACTCACAAAAGAAACTCCTCTGGCGGGGAGATCCTGAAGATTCAACGTTTCCGGGCATCTTAGGGTGCTTTGAAGAACTCAAGCGCTGGAAATATAAGCTTCATATTCGAGTTTTCATCAGGAGATACCAAAGCCAAACTCTCTGTACAGATTGTAAGGGCGCTCGCCTCAAACCGGATGCCCTCGCCGTAAAAATTTCAAGCCAAACCATCGTAGACATCCTTTCTTCTTCGATTCATACTTCACTAAAATGGATTCGCTCCGTTTCTCTCACCCCAAATGAACGAAAGATCGCTCAAGAGGTTTTCTCTCAGGTAGAACGTCGTCTCGCCTTTCTGGAGGAAGTCGGGGTCGGCTATCTGACATTAGCTCGATTGGCAAAGAGCCTTTCAGGCGGAGAATTTCAACGGATCAATCTTGCGACCCAACTCGGGAACGGACTCTGCGGAACCTTGTATGTGCTCGACGAACCCTCGATCGGCCTTCACGCAGCCGATACAGACCGACTCATCGGAGTTCTCGAACGCCTTCGCGACCAAGGGAATACTGTAGTCGTCGTAGAACACGACCTGGAAGTCATGAAGGCTGCCGACTGGTTAATCGAACTCGGTCCCGGAGCAGGAAAACAAGGAGGGGAATTGGTCGCTCAAGGCACCGCAGAAGATCTCACTCGGGTACTAGGAAGTCTCACAGGAAAATACATATCGGGTGCCTTTCGAGTAGAAAGAGACCGACCCCTCCGGTCTCCTGCCAAGAGATTTTTAACTCTCAAAGGGTGCAGAGAAAATAATCTAAAAATTCCTCAAGTTGAATTTCCGCTCGATCGAGTCGTCGTAGTGACAGGGGTGTCAGGCTCTGGCAAGAGCACACTCGTCCATAAAACCCTTTTTAATGCTCTCTCCAAGCTCTTCTATCGAGTCAATGAGTCCGTGGGTCGTTATGATCAGCTCTATGGGGCGGATCAACTCGGGGGCGTGATTCTTCTGGATCAAACCTCAATTGGAAAATCATCCCGCTCCAATCCGGCCACCTACCTCAAGGCCTGGGACGAAATTCGAAGAATATTGGCAAACCAGGTTCTTTCGCATCGAAGAGGGTATGCTCCACAACATTTTTCCTTCAACGTGGATGGTGGACGATGCCCCGTATGCAAGGGAGAAGGGGAAATCACATTGGACATGCACTTCATGGCAGAAGTCAAACTCCCCTGTGAAGAGTGCCAGGGCAAGAGATTTAAGAAATCAGTTTTAGATATCACCTACCAGGGGAAGAATGTTCATCAAATTTTAAGTACAACTATTGATGAAGCCTATGAAATTTTCAGAGATCATCCGATTCTCATTAAAAAATTCGGAACTCTCCGCGATGTTGGCCTCGGCTATTTGCAAGTCGGTCAATCTGCCACGACATTGTCTGGAGGAGAATCCCAAAGACTGAAGATAGCAGCCTCATTGGACGACAAATCAAACTCAAATCTTCTTTATATTTTTGATGAACCCACAACAGGCCTTCACTTAGAAGATATTAAAAAACTCATGATTGTTATTCAAGATCTCATCGAAGCCCGGCACAGCGTTATCATGATCGAACACCAACTGGACGTCATCGCTCAGTCCGACTGGGTGATTGACCTGGGCCCTGGAGGAGGGACCTCAGGAGGAGAAGTAGTGGCTCAGGGGCCACCGTCCAAACTCATGAACGACCCTGCATCGATCACCGGCGTCGCATTAAAGGCTCAAGGTTATCGCTAATATATTGAATTCGAAGTTCTGGCGCTAGCCGATAACCTCCCTTTGAATTCAATAGGTACTGGGGCCTATGAACATCAGGTTCGATTAATTTTCTCAATCGATTCATATTGTAGTAGAGTTTACTATCATGCAATTCTGGACTGTAATTCTCATTCCACACGAACTCAACAATTTCAGCCTTGGACAGGCCCCGACTCCTGGCATTTCCCGATCTAGCATGGGCCCGAGATAGACTTTCCAAGATATGAAGAAGCACATACTGTTTACGAAGAGAGACCTCGACGCCTTCTTTAGTTTTGATAAATCCCAAACACATATCAACTAATAAATCAATCGAATGCCCTTCCAAACGAATCCGCTCAGCCGTCAGTTTGAGCTTGAGAACCCCAAAATCAGAACTTGCCACGAACGGATCTAAAAGATCCAAATACCAACCAGCATGGGAATAGTGATGCTGTTGCCGCTCAAGCCTAGCTAAAGCATGGAAGACATAGAGAAGCTCATACCCATTGTGTTCACTTAGAAACTGAGCATGTGCTTTTTGAAACCACTGAAGTGCGACTCCCCAATTTTTTTCTTTTTCAGCTAGATTCCCTTTAAGAAGATAAAGGGCTCCGTTCAAGCCTCTAAAATTCAATTTTTCGAATTGTCGAAGGAGTTGACCCATCACCCACTCCGATCGCTTCCATTGATGCCGTTCTTGAAAAAGCGCCGCAAGGATCAACCAGGCTCTCCCTGTGAGTTCCTCAGATCGAGCACTCCTTTGGGTACTTCGTAAGTAGACAGTCCCCAAGTGACGCCGAAAACACCTCTGAGCTAGCTTAAAATCACCCCTATACTTTGCAAGATGTCCTTGGCAGCACCAGATCAGAGGTGGATATTGAACTCGACAAGAATACATCCGATAGGGGCGCAAGAGGCGATTCAACTCCTTCTCCCATTTGAGAATGGAGGCATCATCTAACCCCTCACAGGCGAGCCGAATCAGCCCTTCAAGAGCTTCGACCTGAGTCTTTACGAGAACCTTCGCTTGATTGGGTGTGGCCGTGGATTTTCTAGCTAGATCTTTAGCCTTTTGAAAGGCTAAATAAAAAGCAGCACCTGCTTCTTTGAGTTCACACTTCTCAATTCGAAGCTGTGCCATTTGTAGCCAGATTTGTGGATGAATTTCTAAAGATTTTTTCGACATTTCCCCACCGACCGGCCCTATGGTATTCAGTTTAGTCTAGGAGTCAATATGGAATTATTTTACCGACAGTGGAATGCGTCAGAAGACTTACCCCTACCCCGACTCCTCCTCCTTCATGGAATGGGCGGAACCGGGGCGTTATGGAGACCTCTGGCCGCCTCGTTGGAAAATGAAATGGCCATTTTGGCCCCTGATCAGCGCGGTCATGGCAAGAGCCTAAGTTCCTCCGAATACGATAGAGCTATCCCAGCAGGTTCTGGATATTCACCCCTGGATTATGGGCAAGATGTCCTCGAGCTCCAACAAGCTTTGGGCTGGCACCCCACCTGGATCCTCGGACACTCCATGGGAGTCAGAACGGCCGTTGCTACGGCGCATCTCAGGCCGGAGTGGGTTCAAGGACTTATTTTAATCGACTTAGGCTTTTCAGGACCGGCAGGAGGTGGACTGGGAGATGACCTCGCCCAGTTTCTGAAACAATTGCCTACTGAATTTACGTCCCGCGCAGAAGCCAAGGCCTTCATGACGGCCTATTGCCCGGATCCGTCTATCGCCCAATATCTTATGGCCGCTTCCGTTCTCAACCCGTCGGGTGCTATTACCTTTCCGTTTGACCACTCGGCTCTCATCCAAACAATCGAAGCTGCCCGCACGAGTTCTCTCGGCCATTGGATCGCCGAGCTGGCCGCCCCATCCATGCCAATCCTGGTTCTGCGAGGAGCGCAAAGCTTGGTGTGGAGTCATGAAGACTTTGAACTCGAGAAAAATTTCTTTTCAAATCTCCCTTCAATCCAGTTCGTTGAGGTAGAGGGCGCAGGTCACGGGTTGCCGTTTGAAAAACGACTCGTGTTAGTCGATTTGATTCGAAAACTGACTGCGGGTCACACCCTCCGTGCTTGAAATCAAACTCCCTCAAAGCATCCATGCGACGATCGATTTTGCAGCTAAAAAGCTTATGCCAATTCGCATCGTGCTCTTTGGATCCAGAGCAAGGGGCGATGCTCGAGAAAACTCCGACTTTGACATCGCAGTTTTCCTTTCCGATCAGGACAACGCTTTTTTCAACTGGGCAAAGTTTATCGAAGAGTTCAAAAATCAACCCATTACGCTTTTTACGGTAGATTGGATCCTTGCTTCAAGCGCCTCTGAATGTTCCGCTGAGCTTCTAAAAAAAATTCAAAATGAAGGAATTACTGTTTATGAAAGAAAGCCCTAAAATGATTCAACAGTATCAAAACTTTCAATCAGCGCTTAAGAAGCTGGTTGAATTCACCAATGAACCTGTGGTGAATGACCGGGACAAGGCTGGAATTATTCAGGCTTTTGAGTTTACATTTGAACAATGCTGGAAATTTTTTCAAAAAAAAGCTGAGAGCGTTAGCGAAATCGTCCCTGGCCCTAAGCCCGCATTAGAAATTGCGCTGCGTTATGGCTGGATTCAAACCGAACACGAAGAACTCTGGTTGGGTATGCTGAGAGATCGAAACATGACTTCGCACCTCTATCGAGAGGATATCAGCCTGGCTATTTTCGAAAGAGTAACTCGAAGCTATTTACCTATTCTAAAAACGATTCTTATAAATTGAATTTTATTTGAATTTGTAAAAATTCGACTCTGTTATGAGTTTTTAAACTGCTTGAAGGTAAACTGGACTCGCCTTCCTTTTTGAACTTCCCCGTTGTCGGAAGTCTCAGTATGTTCCCGATCAAGACCAGCCCCTATTGGATGGATACGATCTTCTGAAAAGAGGTCGTTTTTGACAAAATAATTCATAACAGATACTGCTTTAACAATTGAAGCTTCATACTCCTTAAAGGTTTGCCTCAGTGAGGGGAGCACAGTCCGTCTTGCAAATTCTACACAGACCTTGGGTGAGCAATTCTTGGCAAACGCAATGAGTCCAACTTTAATCACCACACCCAGAACTGCCGCTACGATTCCTAGTCCGGGCATAGCATCACCAATTCGAGTCACTGTACTCGGAGCCCGTAATTCTTCTTCATGAGTGGATTTAATGTCCGTATCCATTAAATCCTCTAAATCATAAGGACTCATTGCAGCGCTAACCTGAACCTTTAGGGTATCGCATAAAAAGTGTATTGCATTCTACGCCTCGAAGAGGGAGCGAGTGATGCCCCGGTAATATCTACCACGGAAAATCAAATGGCTAGGTACCGCGTCCTGTTGCGCATTGGGA
>JANNCA010000220.1:0-2035 GCA_031386075.1 Oligoflexia bacterium | reverse complement strand
CCGAAGGAAAAATAAGGGAATTTTCACATCATATTCGATCTGATTTTCTCCCACCATGTTATAACTGCCACCCATATTCCCCGTTGGGGTCGTAAGAGGGCAAAAACTTTAATATACAAACGACTCTCCAGGTGCCAATCGAGGCTGATGTCCAATCACACCAGGTCCCTTCACTTCGTGAATCACCCCGTGACCATCCATAATCACCCAATGCCGACTCAACAATTGTGCAGGAAACAATCCTTCATTCGTAATCTTCACTCGATAGGCAAAAAAATAATAATTAGATTGAGGCCGAGACTGCTCAGCTACAAATGAAGGCTCCACCTCAACACGAATTTTTTTAGTAATTTCAAAATACACTTAGATTCCAGCCCTTCCCGTCCTAAGAGCCCTTAAACACTCTTGCTGAACTTGTTCTAACCCATGCACACTGGGAGAGTAATCATTCACAATATCCAAGGGTGCAACAAGATGGTTCTGACCCAATCTTACCCTCAGAACTGTCGGGCAGTCACCCTTCGGAAGCAACTCAATCTGAAAAAGTCCTTCCCATCCATTTGCTTGGATCAATTCCAAAACTTGGTCGCGAAATTCTAAAATAGGCAAAATACCCGAAACATCAGAACTAGAATGCTTGGCTTGATTCTGAGGAAGTTGATCCATTGGAGGTAACCTAGAATAATCCATCGCCACCTTCAAGACTATTTCACTAAATCAAAACCCTGAAGAAGCTGAATGCCCCTTTCCTGAGACCCAACCCGGAGACTACCAGGGATCTGTTGGGTCCCGTAAATTTGAAGGTACCAGTAGTAATTCCTCGTGATTGAGGCGACATAGTCTCTCGTTTCCTTCAAAGGGAGCAAATCAAGGAACAAAAGACGATTTTCAGTCGGATATCGTTTCAAAAATTCCTTTACTCTCTGCGGTCCTGCATTATAACCAGCTAGAGCGAGATCAATCCGGTCAGGATTCCTTTTCAAAAGCCAAGTGAAATACTGAACACCGGCCCGAATATTCGACCGAGGATCATAAAGTTGCTTTTGAGATACCTTCCCAAAGATTTGCGCAGTCGCAATCTGAAGTTGCATCAAACCAAACGCACCCGCAGAACTCTTTGCTTTGGGTTCAAATGCACTTTCCTGGCGAATCAGGGACAAGATCAGATAAGGATCAATCGAAGGGCCTAGAGCAGAATTCACTTCTCGAATGATTTCGAAAAAACTCAAAGGATAAAGAAGCTCCAAGCTCCCCTTAACCTTCACCATGAATCCCTTGCCGCTTAGATTGAGTTGCTTAAAAATAGAGGTCAGGAGCTGAAAGGTTCCTAGTAGATTTCCAGAACGTTTGAACAAAACTGCCCAGTAAAGCTGAAAGGGAATTTCAGTGAGGTGCGACCGCCCTAAATTCAATTCCAGAAGATCTGAAGCGCTTTCGAACTCTCCGTGTGACAACAGTACCTCCACCGCACGGGTGATGAGGTTCATCTGTGGATCCATTAGGGACCTAAACTCAATATCCGGATCGATCTCGATCATTCGACTCGAGGCAGGCGAAGACTGAGGGACGCGAGCGAGAAGGGAATGAAGACTCAAGGGGAACTCCTGAGTCAGTAATTCCTCCATGTGATTTGCGACTTGGACATTGTTCATCGACACTGCACAAAAACGTCTCCAGTAATAAGTTCTTAAGAGGAAGTCTGTCGCTGCGGGCGATTGATCAATCTTAGAAAGGGTAGCTTCTGCATGAATGCAATCTCCTTTCCACACCTGAATGAGCCCTAATCGAAACCTCGCTTCAACCGAAGCACTTTCGCCCCCACATTGAAAGGATTTTTCGTAGAGCGAAGATGCCATTTCTATAAATCGTTTTTTAGGAAATTGAGCTTCCACCCTCAAGCCCAATGCTGTGAGCAAGGCTGGCGAAAAACACCCCTCCTTTCCCAATACTTTTTTCACGAGGGCCTGAATCTGATCCATTCGAGTCAATCGAAGGGCTCGAATCCAATCGTCTTCCGCGACATTTGAAAGGATTG
>JANNCA010000218.1:0-5484 GCA_031386075.1 Oligoflexia bacterium | reverse complement strand
CGAGCGCGGCCGAGACGGTCGCGAGAGCCACTCGCTGCCGCGTGCTCGCACGCGCCGCGTACGAGGTGACGTTCACTGCCGCACCTCGGGTGTCGCTGATCACCTAGCTGAAAATGACGAACATGCTTTACTGATTGGGCGTGAAATCATTGCCCACCTGAATCGGAAAGCCCCGACCCGAGTGAACTTGCACGCCATCGAAGATCCCTTATTTGACGGTAAAGAACTGGCCGGAATTGTCCCCACGGATTTAAAGAGATCTTTCGATATTCGTGAGGTCATTGCCCGCACTGTTGATGGCTCACGGTTTCATGAATTCAAAGCTCTTTATGGAACCTCCTTGGTCTGCGGTTTTGCACACATTTGGGGATATCCAGTTGGAATTTTAGGCAATAATGGCATTCTTTTTAGCGAATCCGCACTCAAAGCCACCCATTTTATTGAACTTTGTGCCCAAAGAAAAATTCCGCTGGTCTTCTTGCAAAACATAACGGGCTTTATGGTTGGGAAGAAATACGAGTCCGGCGGCATTGCCAAGGACGGCGCGAAACTAGTGACCGCCGTCTCCAATGCAAAAGTGCCCAAATTTACCGTGATCGTGGGCGGAAGTTTTGGCGCAGGAAACTATGGAATGTGTGGCCGAGCCTACCAGCCTCGATTCCTCTGGATGTGGCCGAACGCCCGCATCTCAGTGATGGGCGGCGAACAGGCGGCAAATGTCCTCTCTCAAGTCAAAGTAGACCAGCTCCAAGCCCAGGGCAAAAAGATAACCCCTGAAGAGATCGCTCAAATCCAAGATCCGATTCGAGATCAATACGAAAGAGAGGGAAGCCCTTATACAAGCACCTCTCGTCTATGGGATGATGGCATCATAGCTCCCTGGAAGACCCGCGAGGTCCTCTCTCTCGGCCTGAGCGCTGCTTACAATGCCCCTATTCCTGACACCGACTTTGGCGTATTCAGGATGTAACAGGCATTCAAGAAAATACTCTAGATTCATGTCAATCATCCGTCAGATAGTCTCACAAAAAATCAAACTTTATTTTAACTTGAATCCATTTTAGTTTAAAATAAACTTTAAGAACCTATAATGGAAAAAATTAAGTTAGTTATTAGTGATTTTCACTTATCCAGAGGAAGATCGCTGCAAAATGGGCGACGAAACCCCCTTGAAGACTTTCATCAAGATGAGAAATTCCAAGAACTTCTAGAGCATTACAGTACAGGGAAATATTCAAAAACTGACGTAGAATTGATTATCAACGGCGATTTTTTCGATCCATTGGCGGTCATTCCATTGCCAGACCCCAACGGACGAATACCCACCTTAGAATATCCGCTCGAAGTCGAGGAAGAGGCAGCAGTAGAAAAGATTTTGACGATTTTGGATGGACACCCGATCTCTTTTGATGCCTTAGAAGCCTTCGTCAATCGAGGGAAAAGAATTATTTTTCGCTGGGGAAACCATGATGCGGCGATTCTGTGGCCCGAAGTCCAAAAAGTCCTTCGGCGACGCCTCGCCCCCGCACTGGATGCTCAAATCGAGTTTCAACAAGATCCTTATATCTTCGACCGAATCTGCATCGATCACGGCCACCAGCATGAAATTATCAATCAATTTGACGAGGGGAATATCTTTATTGATAGCCAGACCAAGCATGGACCAAGGAAAATTCAAAATCTTCCATTTGGGAGCTTTTTCGTATTAGGTTTCTTAAACCGAATCAAACTCAAAAGAAGTTACATCAATCAAATTCATCCTCTCCGACTTTATGTCAGACTTTCGATCGTCTTGGAGCCCATGTCATTTATTTGGAATTCTGCCTACCTACTTTGGTTTTTTATCAAAATGCGCTTCATCACTCACCCCATGAGATTTGCTCGGCTCCGTAAGACCATGATGATTATTCTGGAAGCAATCCATCGGCCTTCGCTAGAGGAAATAGCTGAAAACCTACTCACTAGCCCCGCAGGAGCTCATCTTCCTTATGACACGATTATTATGGGGCACAATCATCAAGCTGCCGTGCGCGTTTTCCCGGGTGGAAAGCAATACATCAATACCGGGACCTGGACCTCAATCACAAGTTTAGATTTTTCTACCCTGGGCCGACAAATTCTTCGAACCTATGTTCTCATTGAATATGTAGACGGAAAAGCCCAACCTATCTTAAAGATCTGGAATGGGAAGCCGAACGTGACTGATGACTTTAACTAAGCAGTCTCAGGTGTTCGACCGGTCAAAGGAGAGAGGGAAGGCCATTAGCGCTCCCGAAAAAACACCGGGCCAAATTAAACCAAAAGCGCGATCTCTCTTGATTTATACAAGTTTTCAACTTGTCTTTTCTTATTGCTAACGTTCATAACGTTAGCTAACCTAACGTTATGAACGTTAGCACCTTGAATGAACTTTTGGCCGAGGGAAAAATTGACTCACCCGACATGTGGCCGAGAATTTCAGAATACCATTCTAAGTCAGTCCTATTTGAGTTTGAATTTGGCCTCAAAGTCCTACCCATAATTCCAGGCATGATCATTGTCCGAGGGCCCAGGCAGTTTGGGAAGAGCACATGGCTTGATCTCTCTTTACGCAAAACAATAGAAGAGTTCGGACCCGGCACCGCCTTTTACTTGAATGGAGATGAAATAGCATCATCGGAAGAGCTCAGCCGCCTGACTTCAGAGCTCATCCCTTCTTTCAAAAAAGGAGTCCGGGTCAAACGTCTTTTTATTGATGAAATTACTGCTATCCCCGGCTGGGAAAAAGTCCTCAAGCGCCTTTGGGATCAAGGAGAGCTTCGAGAAATTCTAGTTGTGACAACTGGCTCTAAAGCCTTTGATTTACGGCGAGGCGCGGAGCGCCTACCTGGAAGAAAGGGGAAACTTGAAAAAACAAACTACGTCTTTCTCCCCATTTCTTACGAGCAATTCCACAAACGGTGCAGTGACCTATTCAAAGAAAAAACCTGGATGGCTTACCTGATCACCGGAGGTTCACCCGTGTTGTGCCATGATCTCTACCAACACCAAAAACTAACCGAGTCGTCTGTACAAATCACTCGAGACTGGGTCCTAGGAGAAATTATTGCATCAGGACGTAGCCGGGTTTTTATTCACAACCTTTTTCAGGCGCTTTTTCGATTCGGAGGAACTCCGGTCGGTTTTGCAAAATTAGCGAGGGAATCAGGTTTAGCCAATAATACTTTAGCAACCGAATATATTGAACAATTATCTGACCTATTTGCAGTTTTACCTTCGTGGCAATGGGACGATTCCCGCCAAATCCTCGTTTCCCATAAACCTTGTAAATTTAACTTCATCAATCTTGGCGTTGCAATAGCGTTTCATAAGAGCAGCATCCGCAGCCTCAGTGAATTTGAGAACCAACCGACTGAGACGAAAGGGATGTGGCTTGAATGGCTGGTAGCTCAAGAAATTTGGCGCCGCACTACCCTTTCTCGATCTGAAGAAGAAGCAGAGCAGGTTGGATTCTGGAAATCCAAGGAACACGAAATTGACTTTGTTACCCCTGAGAAGACCTTCATCGAAGTCAAGTGGGGCCGAGCGGGACCCCTTGACTTTACTTGGTTTCCAAAGGTATTTCCCAAGTCTCAACTTCTCGTCGTATGTAAGACGCCATTCGAAACGAACCACATACGAGGAGTAACACCTGAAGAATTTCTTCTGCCTCGTGTAAACGATATTCCATAGGGGAACTAAGCTATTTTCCTAGTCCAGTTTTTTTCAAATACGGGGCCAAAATGACCTAAATTGAATCAACTTAAGCCCCTAATCGACCTTTTCCATTCCATCCTCAGATCTCTATCTCTAAAAAAAAAGCCCCGTCAGATCAGACGGGGCTTTAATAATTTTTATGTTACTGAGATATAGCGTTCAAGAAAACTTTTTCGTGCGCTGGATCCAAATCATTAGCGCCGAAAACCATTTTCTTGAACGCCTTACCCTAAAAGGTAATCTTGAGATTTATAATATCAATAACGATTTGATTCGATGACAACTGAGGGCAAGGTGATTATTTCCCTTCACCAGCACGGCCCCCTTCAGCTCCGGCTTTCGGCCCTTCACTGCTTCCAGAAGCGAATCTTCCAGTTCCATTCTTCAAATGATCTCGCAATTCAGAAATACAATTACAAGGTGAATTTAACTGTTGACCCAGACTAGAACTTACACGTCTAGACTGAACTTTAATGTCTTTATTACTAGATACATCTTTATAGTTGTCACCCGATTTAATATAAATATTATTTTTAATAAAACCTGGGCCGTCACATTTATAAAGCTCTTCACCTTCTGTCGTCATCACAGATTTACTTGCGTTATCTTTTAGAATTTCACACCCAGCAAACACCGCCGAAGGACTCCCCAAAGACAACAAAGACAACACCATCAAACTCTTCTTAAAACCCTTGCAAGACATAAAACCCTCTCTCCTATTATTTAAATAATTAAATAACTATTAAAGTTTAACCCCAACTGAATAATTTACCTACTAGATAAGTTCAGACAGTTATCTATATCTAAAGCAAGGTCGATGCCAAAAATCACCTAAAATTAACTCATAAATTCATGTGTTTACAATATAAAATTAGACACACAAACAGATATTTTTGCCCAAATTTTATTCACCTGACAATCATTACTAACAAAACATCAATTTTTTAATCTAAAAAGCCAGGGTCACTCCTGCAGGACGAATAATGTCCAAAAGATTTTGAAAAGCTGACGTCACCTGAAGGGCAATCTTTCTCCCTGCAGTACTTTC
This sequence comes from Oligoflexia bacterium, assembly GCA_031386075.1. GTDB lineage: Bacteria > Bdellovibrionota > UBA1018 > UBA1018 > UBA1018 > CAIYTD01. Next base: position 701 of record JANNCA010000218.1, on the reverse strand, counting down.
AACCTTCTTGATATCCCCACTATTTAGATAGCTCACTGTAATAGTCCCCAGTGCAGGATCTGTAATCTCTATGGGTTTAGAGTTTTCATTGTATTTAAAACTGATCTGGCGCTTATTTTGATCAATCAGGGTCCGAATTCGACCAACCGTATCGTAGAGCAACTTCACTCCCTTGCCTGAAGAGTTTTTTGCAAAAACTAAATTCGCCTTATTGTCATATTGGAAGGTCGACCAGGTTGTCTCCTTCTTACCTACTTTAGAGTATTTAGTCACCTTAGACACTTTACCGGCGGACATATCATAGGTCAGCTGTGTCACTTCTGACGGGGTTGTTTTACGAATGACGTGCCCCTTGATATCATATTCAAAAGTGGTTTCATACTGGGAGTGCTTGATAGATAAAGGGAGTCCACAGCACTCATTATAAGTTGTTTCAGTCTGATCTCCATCGAGAATAGTAATCATTCGATAAGTCCACTCTTCTCCGTCAGGCTTGTTCTTAATATAGTATTCATACTTACTACTTGAAATCACCTTCCCATCCGCACCCTTGATTTTGACGCTAGCAGCAGTATGACCCCTGTCTGAAGAATCAGTCTCGTAGTCATATTCAGTGACCATACCGTCTTTTTCTTTCACTCTCTTAATATTTTCATGCCTATCCATCCCGTAATAGGCCATCTGCATGGTGGTCTTATCGG
>JANNCA010000209.1:0-7866 GCA_031386075.1 Oligoflexia bacterium | reverse complement strand
CCGTGGCAAAGTACATGTGTAAACAAGGTGCACGCGTCACAGTCACGGATATGAAACAAAAAAGTGATGTCATTGATTCTGTAACTGCCTGTGAAGATCTGAAAATTGAATATGAATTTGGAAAACACAATAATAAAACTTTCCATTTAGCAGATTTGATCGTCGTTAGTCCGGGGGTGCCGCTCAATATCAAGCCACTTGAAGAGGCACGTGAAAAAAGTATTTCGATTACGAGTGAGATTGAACTTGCTGTCGCAAACATTAAAGAACCTATCATTGCTATTACTGGAACCAATGGGAAGACTACAACAACTTGCTTGATCGGAGAAATGTTCAAGGCAGATGGAAAGGTTGCCTATATTGGAGGCAATATTGGAAAGCCGCTTTTGGACTATGTTACAGAAGAACAGCAGGCAGACGTAATTGTTGCTGAGCTGTCAAGCTTTCAGCTTGAATTGACTGAAAAATTACATCCAAAGGTAGCAGTCTTTACTAATTTGGAAGAGGATCATTTGGATCGGTACGGCGACCTATTGACTTACACGAATGCTAAGAAAAAACTTCTCAAAGCATGCAGCTCAAATACTTCTGTTATTCTCAACTTTGATAGTCCAAATATCGTTAAGTTCAAGGCTGAAAATCCAGGAAAGTTGATATGGTTTACAAAGCAAAACCCAATGACGGTTGGCGGAACCTTTGCTGAAGAATTTTGCGGTACTTATTTAGATGCTAAAGCTAAGCGAATTATTTCTAAAATAAATGGTCAAGAAGAAATCTATGATTTGAGCGGTTACCGTCTGTTCGGAGAACATAATAAGGAAAATTTGACTGCAGCAATTTCAGCTGCACGTGCTATGGGCGTCGCACCATCAGCAATTCAGTCTGTGATTAATAGTTTTAAGGGAGTTTCACATCGCCTCGAGTTTATTAGGAAGAAAGGGGGTGTGTTCTTCTTTAATGATTCAAAAGGGACTAATGTCATGAGTGTGCAGCGGAGTTTAGCTGCGTTTCAGGCGAATCCCATTATTTTGATTGCGGGAGGCAAGGATAAGGGGTCTGATTTTACACCCCTGGTCGAACTCGTTCAAAAAAAGTGTAAAATACTCATTTTACTTGGGGAAGCTAAGGAAAAAATTAATAGGGCTATCGGAGATTTTGCAGAAACTTATTTAGTGGGCACCTTTGAAGAAGCGGTTTTGTTAGCTTATCAAAAATCAAGGAGTGGAGACATTATTCTTTTGTCCCCTGGTTGTGCTAGCTACGATATGTTCCGAAATTATGAAGAGCGTGGTGATTACTTTAAAAAATTGGTTTCTCAGCTTTAAGTCAGCAGGTGGAGATTCTCCTTCTGGGCGGACTCTCAACTCAAGTCCGGCTGGTACGTTTGATCTCCTTCTTTTTCTAGTTGTCCTGGGGATGGTCTTATTTGGTCTGATCATGGTATACAGTTCATCATTTATTTATGCTCAGGAAAAAACAGGTGATGGATTTGCATTTATTCGAAAACAGGTGGTTTTTGCCTGTCTTGGATTCATCACTTTATTTGTGACCAGCAAAATCGACTATCGACGATGGGCAGACTGGGCATATCCGGTATTAGGAATTGCGACTTTTCTTCTCGCACTGATCTTTGTTCCAGGAGTTGGGGCTCGCGTGGGGGGTGCAAGGCGCTGGTTGCATTTTGGTTCCTTACATTTCCAACCGGGAGAATTAGCGAAATTTGCAATTTTATTTTTTGTCGCGAGACAACTTGATCGGAAGCATGAAAGAATAGATACATTAGTTGCCGGGGTCCTCTCTCATTTTGTGGTACCACTTCCTGCTTTTTTACTTCTTCTGGTACAACCTGACTTCGGAACTACCGTAATTATAGCAATTGTTATTTTTTCTCTCATGTTTGTAGCGGGTGTTCCTTCACGTTTTTTAGGGACCGCACTTTTTGCTGCGATGATGACTGGGGCCTGGTTAGCGCTTGGCTCTACTTATCGCCGCAACCGTCTTCTGACTTACTTGGATCCTTGGAGAGATCCAGGTGGAAAGGGGTTTCAAATTCTACAGTCTTTTATTGGCCTTCATCAGGGAAGAATTTGGGGAGTAGGTTTGGGAAATGGGAAGGAAAAACTTTTTTACCTGCCTGAGGCCCACAATGATTTTATTTTTTCAGTTATTGGAGAAGAACTCGGATTTGTCGGAATTGCTGTAGTTATATTCGCGTATTTATTTTTTGTACATAGGGGACTCCGAATTGCCTGGAACTGTCAAAAAAATCACCAAGATCGATTCGGAATGCTCCTGGCAGCTGGGATTACTCTTGCTCTTGGGTTGCAGGGATTTGTTAATATCGCAGTAGTTTTGGGGCTTTTGCCGACGAAGGGCCTTGCATTGCCGTTTATTAGTTATGGAGGCTCTGCGCTTCTCATCGATCTTTTTGCAGTAGGGGTGTTATTGAGTATTACTCGTGGAAGCACACTGGTGAGAAATTCAGCGAGCATCAGATGACTAGGGAAAAGGTGTTGGAAGCGAAGCTATTGGTTGCCGGCGGAGGTTCAGGGGGGCACGTCCTGGCAGGCATCGCAGTTGCGGATGCCTGGTGCAAGAAGGGAAATTATGTGAATAGCACTACTCCTGTGCTTTTTGTAGGAGCAGCCAGTGGGATAGAAAAAAGCCTAGTGCCGAATGCAGGGTATTCTTTGAAGGTTCTAAACATTGGATCACTGAATCGAGTGAGTGGCCTCAAAAAATTAAAAACTCTACTTAAGCTCCCTTTTTCAATTATTTATTCTGCAAAAATTTTACTGAGCTTTAGACCTTCGGCTATATTGGGAGTAGGTGGATATTCCTCAGGTCCACTCGTATCGGTGGCTTGGGTGCTCCGAGCATTCGGACTGTTGCAGGCACAAATTACGATTTTGGAACAAAATTCTGTTCCAGGGTTAACCAATCGAATTTTAGGACGGTTTGCTGATATTATATTCATCGCCTTTCCAGGTACGGAAAATTGTTTTCCTGGTCGGAGGGTTGTGCTGACTGGAAATCCGATTCGTTCATCGATGAAACAGCTTTCTTTGCCGCATGGAGATTCCTTTACTCTTTTTATTTTTGGTGGAAGTCAGGGGGCGGTCGGCATGAACACTCTGATTTTGGAGGCGTTACCGTATTTGAAGAAAACGGAAGGGTTGAAAATCCCAGTGAATTTTATTCATCAGACTGGGGAGAAAGACTTTGAGCGGGTGTCTGAAGGTTACTTAAAGAATGGAGTTGTGGGAAGGGTTGAAAAGTTCATCTATGATATGCCTGCCGCTTATTCGGAGGCTTCTCTCATAGTATGCCGCGCGGGTTCATCTACTTTAGCTGAAATTGCAGCAGTGGGTCGGGCCGCCCTACTCATTCCACTTCCTACTGCTGCAGATAATCATCAGGAAAAAAATGCACGAGTACTGGCCGATGCGGGAGCGGCCATCTTGATCTCACAGGAGACGACGTCAGGAGAGGCTCTAGCGGAGATTATTCTCAATTTTTATCATGAACCAGAACGCTTGAGAAAGATGGAGCGGGAAGTCATACGGTTTTTCCGTCCACAAGCGGCAGCCGACATTGTGGAGATCCTTTTAGGTTCTCCGGACGGGGTAGGAATTCGAGGTCCTCAGGTTTGAAGACTATTTTGGGTTTTTTCAGAGGGCAGGGTTATCTCTTATTCGGCTTATTCTTTGTCCTCTTTTACTGGGCATCTATCAAGCCCCCAGGCTCTCAGCGCGGATATGTTGAGGATTTTGGCCATGATACGATGACCCGGCAAATCATGGCTGATCAAATTCGAGAGCATGGTCGGCCGTACTTTTACACCCGACATTATGGAATTCCGGATGGGATTTCAGTGGCCTACTCCTCTTGGACGATTGAAGGAAGTTGGTTTGGAGGAGTGGTCTGGAACTGGAGTCCAGAGGTGCCATTTCTTTGGTTATATTTCGGTTTTTCTCTCTTGTTTACGTATTTTACAGTTGGGCTGATTCTTCTGAAAATGGAACTACCCATTCAGGTCGCCTGGATTTTTTCAGCTTTTTTGTGTGTTTTTAATATTCCGAGACATTTAGTGACCTGGAATAGGATGCAGATTTTATACTTGCACTGGGTATACGCTGTTTTTTTTCTGGATGCACTTATTTGGCAGATGTTTACTAGGCATCGTCGATTTTCATGGACGCTTGAGCTTTGGAGAATTTTTGGGGCAATCGGAGTATTTGGGACTTTTGGATATTTCTGGGGGCCCACTATTTTAGAGTGGGTGATAGTTCGTTCTTGCATGATTGGATTTGTGGTTATTGGATGGTCTAAAAAAGCAGTAAAAATAAAAATTGAGGGAAGCCTTTCAGAGTCGATTTTGCCTTCATTCCTTATATTGTTATTTTTGGGTTGTTATTCGCAGTGGTTTATTCCTCTCAGGTCTGAGGCGCTCTCAGTCGGCGATGTTACCAATGGTCTAGGTTATTTTGGACCTATCAATTTGATTTTTTCTCCCTTATGGATTGATGGATTTATTAGTTATTTTTTTCATATTTTTTCGATCACGGCGGTTCATTGGCGAAGTATAGTTTTCCCGGAGACCCCCGTGACAGTAGGTTGGTTTTATTGGATTCCAGTCTTTTTGGGGTTGTATACTATTAGAAAAAAGAGCCGGGGTCCTGGATGGGTTGCTGTCCTACCCTTTATAGTTTTGTTGGTGATTGCAGTCTGGTATACGGGTATTCAACCTAAATATCTCCAATATTTGATTCAGGCAGTGATTCCGTTTATGGGATTTTTCCGTGTGATGAGTCGCTGGGGGGTGTTTTTCCCCATCATTGCCGGAGTTCTTTTTGCGTTGTCTTGGAAGGACTTTCTTCCGTGGATGGGTACGCAACTGTACCGACCGAGTCGAAAAAAGATTTTTTTAATGGCGCTTTTCGTTTTTACCTCGATTCTTGAGATGAATTGGATTTTTAGGCCAGTCCATGTTTCACCTGAACTCTCTCAATCCACGCAAAGTATTTTAAATGAGATTCAGAAGGAGCCTGGCTCAACGGTTTTGGATATGCCGTTCTGTTTAATAGGAGGAAATGGAGTGTGTCATGATCAGTGCCCCGCTTATCCTCTGTCAACGGTGGGGGCTTTTTTTCGGGGTTGGCATAAGAAAGATGTCTACGGAGCCTATCTTTCACGACTGGTTGAGCCTCAATGCCAAGTTTATCAGGTAGATCCGTTTCAGTCTTGGTTTGCAGCATGGAGAGAGCACCGCTGTTTTTCGGCTTCGGATTGGAAATTAACCTGTAATTACCTTAAACATCATCCAGAGTTGTCTGCAGTTCTCGTTTATCCGGAGATGATTCAGCCTGACATACCTCAGGGAGGTGGCGCTGAAAACTGCCTGGCAGATTTTCGGCGGCATTTGGGACCTGAAAAAGGCGTGGGTGAATTTTTTACCGCAGCAACCTTAGGTGGTGCTGGCGCAAATCCTATTCATATTTATTGGTTTAAGCCGATGTGCCTAGATTGAAAGAAATGCCATATTAGGGATGGTTTAATCATGATATAGAAATAAGGATATTCCCCGAGGAGCAAGGGTTAAAAAATGAAAAAAATTGCAAGCGGAAATAATTTAGGTCACCATTATGGAAAATTGATGTGGCCTTCAGTTGATCCTTACGCTCTTTCGAAGTATGAAGTTTTACTCAGTCAGATGGGAAATCTGAGTGGGAAGCGAGTTCTTGTAGTAGGATGTGGAAATGGGATATTTGTAGCGCTCCTGGCTTCAAGAGGCGCTCTCGTAAAAGCCATTGATATCGATGCGAAGCCCATTCAACTCACAAAGGACGCTGCCCTAAAGGCCGGCCTCCAAATTGAAACTGAAAATACGAGCTTGGAAGACTATGTGAGTTTACATCCATACGATTTTGTTGTTGCGACTGACGTGATTGAGCACATTAAAGATGACCATGCCGCCATTCAGCATCTTCAGAGACACTGCGAAGTGAATGGACGGTTTATTTTAACGGTACCTGCGATGTCTTTTTTATTCGGGTACCATGATGAACTCCTAGGGCACTACAGGAGGTACTCGAAGAAAAACTTAAGGGTACTTTTGGCTTCTCACATGAAGTTTGAATTGATTCGCTATTTTGGCTTTTTTCTAGTTCCAGTTGCTCTGCTGACGAGTCGAATTCTGAGAATGCCTTACCCGAATGTTGCTGAGGGGAAGAGCTGGATTGCTCGAGTCGTAGACAGAGTTGTGGCACTTATTTTGGAAGTTGAAAAGAAACTTTCTCCTCCTTTGGGGACTAGTTTGTTGGTCGTCGGGGTGAATCACGGAAAACAGGCAGGATGTTGATCCATGCGTAGCAAAGAAGATACTCTCCTTCACTTTGTCGGTATTGGTGGGATAGGGATGAGTGGTATTGCGGAGGTTTTTTTAAATCAGGGTTATCAAGTGACAGGATCTGATCGGGTGGAATCAGAAATTACAAAACGACTGGGGCACCTGGGAGTTCGAATTTTTGTTGAGCATCGAATTGAAAATGTACAAGGGGCTCATGTCGTGATTGTCTCTTCCGCCATTCCTCAGAGTAATGTGGAGGTGCAGGAGGCCAAGAATTTGAGAATTCCAGTGATTCCACGCGCTGAAATGCTTGGAGAGTTGATGAGGGGTAAGATTGGCGTTGCTGTGGCTGGATCTCATGGCAAAACAACGACCACCTCTATGTTGGCAACCGTTTTGACTGTGGCCGGTTTGGATCCCACTTTAGTTATTGGTGGAAAAGTAGATTCACTGGGGGGGAATGCCAAATTAGGGCAAGGGAGGTACGTAGTTGCCGAGGCAGATGAAAGTGATGGGTCATTCCTTCACTTGCCGGCAACTTTTGGAGTGGTGACTAATATTGATAATGACCATCTCGACCATTTCGGTACCCTTCAAGCAGTTGAAGAGGCTTTTCTGAGTTTTGTTGGAAAATTGCCCTTTTATGGAATGGCAGTCGTTTGTGCTGAAGATCCAGGCGTCAGGCGCTGTCTAAAGCGATGGACAAAACCGTTTATTACTTATGGTTTTTCTGGTGAATGGAATCTTTCAGCCGATGAAGTTCAATGTCAGGGGTTGAATTCCCAATTTAAAGTGTATCACAGAGAAGGCGCCAGCTCTAAAAAACATTTTCTAGGGAATGTGATTTTAGGTGTTCCTGGCAAGCACAATGTGCTCAATTCATTGGCAGCTATTGCGATTTCGATGCAGCTCGATATTCCATTTGAAGATATAGTTAAGGGTCTCCGAGAATTTAAGGGCGTTAAACGGCGTTTTGATATTCGATGGCAGGATTTTCAAAGGCAGAGGGCAATAGTTGATGATTATGGGCATCATCCGACAGAAATCGCTGCTACATTAGACGCAGCTCGTAATTTTTGGCCTGGAAGAATTATTACTGTATTTCAACCCCACAGGTATACGCGAACACTTCACTGCAAGGATGGGTTTCTTTCTGCATTTCATCGGAGTGACTTGGTATTTGTTACAGATATTTATTCTGCGGGAGAGGAACCGATTGTTGGGGTGGACTCTTTCTCTCTTGTGGAAGACTTAAAGAAAGTGGCACATCTTCAACAAAATGTCATCTATTCTGGAAATTTAGAAAAGACATTGAATATGGTGACTGAGCAATTTCAGGATGGTGACTTGGTTTTGTGTTTAGGAGCCGGCTCAATCACTCGACTGCCGGATCAGTTGATCGTGGAGCTTACAGAGAGAAGCTTATGAACTTACGAGGCCAGGAATGGTTTCGAGAAAATCTTTCCCAATTTTCTGGACAGCTTTTGTTTAACGAACCTCTTTCCAGATACACTTAT
>JANNCA010000124.1:0-2985 GCA_031386075.1 Oligoflexia bacterium | reverse complement strand
TTTTACTGTTCGATTGATCTGCGCGACTCAGGTCACAAAATCGTCCCTGTGGACAGCAATCTCTATCCGGCTGGATTCAACAATATTTGCCCAGAAGATCTGAGGGCAGCTCCCCCCGTTTTTCGGGCTCAAATTGAAGCCATTGCCACACAGCGCAAAATAGCAACTCCCACACGCATCCTCATTCTCCCTGAGTCCCACACGACTAATACCTATTACATTGAGAATTTATTTTATCTAAAACAAATCGTAGAAAATGCAGGATTTGAAACTCAAATCGGCTGGTACGGGACAATGCCTGCTGGATCTGAAAATCCTACCGAACACCCGGACAAAATCATACTCAAATCAGCCACTGAGAAAATCCTGACCGCCTACCCGATTCAAATTCTGAACGGAGTCCTCTCGGCAGGCGACTTCACGCCCGACTTGATCTTGCTCAACAACGACTTCTCCAGTGGATACCCAAAACCATTAGATTCCGTTATCCAACCGATCTTGCCCAGCCATACCTTAGGTTGGCATTCGCGAAAAAAGAGCGAACACTTTCAAAATTACAATCGTCTTGCGGCTGAATTTGCCTCCATGCTAGACATTGATCCCTGGATGATCCAAATCGACACTGAAGAAGTCTCTCCAGTGAACTTCAGCGAAGGCGAAGGGACTGAAGAGGTCGCTCAAGTCGTAGATAAAATCCTGCAGCGAACAGAGTCCGCCTATAAACTTCATGACGTGAAACGAAAACCCTTTGTTTTTGTCAAAAACAACTCAGGAACCTATGGAATGGGGATCATGGTCGCTCATTCTTCCGAAGAACTCCGAACAATGAACCGACGAGAGAAAAATAAAATGAGCGTCGGTAAAAATCGGCTCCCCATTGGCAGCGTCGTGGTCCAAGAAGGAATCCCCACTGCAACCCTCGTCGGAAGGCTCGCAGCAGAACCCGTGATTTATCTTTTCGGATGCCAATTAATTGGGGGATTTCTGAGAACTAACACCGAAAAAAGCGACGAGGAAAATTTAAACTCTCAAGGGATGGTCTTCAAAAAACTTTGCATGTCCGAGCTTCGAACTCCAAGTACGTCAACAGATCAAGACACAGATCAGGACGATAACGAGGACGAAAACGATGACAATCCACTCAAAGAAGAACCCATGCTCGAACTCGTCTATGGTTCGATTGCGAGGATCTCTGCTTTGGCAACGGGCTTAGAGCTGGCCAAACATGCTCAACAAAATCAATAGTGACCTATTTCACGAAAAATCCGCGAAAAAACCTGGCAAAAAAAAAGAAAAATCTTTCCTCTGGTTGGAAAAGAGAATGGATGTGGATCTTGATCCCCTCCTTGCTCTGGCTCGGGGCCACCTTGACCAGACCCATGTTCATCACGCCCCGCTGCTCGACCACTCCTGAACTCTGCACTAAAGACTCTGTACTGCCCATGGACCAATTCTCGATGAGCATGGAAGATCCCCTCGCCGATGAATACTCTTACCGAACTCAAAATTTTTCGGGCCTCTGGGCCTTTGCCGTCCCAGCTGCCTGGACGACAGCCCGTTTTCTCACGGGAGGAATTGTCGGCGGAATCGCTCTCACCCTCCTCAACGAAAACCTCATTACTCTTTTACAAGTCATCTCCTGGAACGGCCTCTTCACAGAACTCTCTCACCTGGCCTCACAAAGACCGAGACCTTTTGTATTTTCGGACCCTACTTATCGAGGGATCGACCCGGCACACTACACTTCTTTTTACTCAGGTCATACTAGCTTTGTCGCAGCAACCACGACTGCTGTTTTCCTGATCTTATTGAATCAAGACGCACCTTTTCTGATCCTATGCCTCACTTTTGCATCCTCCGAAGCACTCATTCTTTCGACTGCTTATTTTCGAATTTTTGCGGGCCGACATTTCCTGACCGACGTCATCTGTGGGGCCATCGCAGGGTCATTGATCGCCTATCTATGGGTGAATCGATCCCGACGCAAAAATGCATAAATTCAAACTCTTTCAAAGACCGTCGCGATACCTTGGCCCATGCCAATACACATAGTAGCCACTCCGGTCCGTGCATTCTTTGCCTTCATCAAGTGAAGCAAAGTCGCTATAATTCTCGAGCCAGAGCATCCAAGCGGATGCCCCAATGCGATTGCCCCACCATTCAAGTTCACTTTTTTCTCAACCTCATCCAATAGTTTCAAGTCTTTCAGGACGGGCAATGACTGAGCAGCAAAGGCCTCATTGAGTTCGAATAAATCGATATCTGAAATCGAGAGGCCAGCTCTTTTGAGAGCTTTTTTAACCGCAGGGACGGGTCCATAACCCATAATCGAAGGATCACACCCAGCAGTCGCCATGGCCCGAATCCGTGCCATCGGCTCTAAATGGAGAGCATGAGCTCGCTCTTCAGACATCACCAGAAGTCCTGAGGCTCCATCAGAAATCGCAGAGGAATTACCCGCTGTCACGGTCCCTGACTTGGGATCGAAAGCAGGTTTCAACTGTGTGAGGGCCTCCAAATTTGCATCCGCCCGAATCACTTCATCTGCATCAAAACTCTTCAGCGCACCAGACTCGTCATGACCTTGAATCGGAATGATTTCTTCCTTAAAACGCCCTTCTAAAGCAGCCTGGTGTGCCTTTTGATGAGACCGAAGGGCAAATTGATCTTGGGATTCGCGGCTAATGTGGTGCATCTTCGCGAGGAGTTCAGCGGTTAACCCCATCATACCTGCAGCTTTTGCACTATACTTACTGGAGCTGGGATTTGGATCAATTCCGTGAGTCATAGGAACATGCCCCATATGCTCGACTCCGCCCACAACGAATACGTCGCCATTGCCTGTCATGATCGACATCGCTGCAGTATGAAGTGCAGTCATCGAAGAACCACAGAGTCGATTGACGGTTTGTGCGCTGGCCGAATGGGGAATAGAAGTCATGAGCGATGCAAATCGAGCTATATTAAATCCCTTGAACAGGGATT
>JANNCA010000114.1:0-1996 GCA_031386075.1 Oligoflexia bacterium | reverse complement strand
GGTAATCCAGCTGCACCAGGAACAGCGGCGCCAGGAACACCTGCGGCTGGTACAGCTGCTCCTGGATTTGCTCCGCCACAACCGGTCATCAGTGCGGCCATACCTAAGACTACCAGGGCAATGGTAGTGCTTTTTTGTTTATTATTTTTCATATTGATTCCTCCAGATCGCTACTTTCTCTTTTTATTCACTTTCACAGGTTGACTATAAAGCAAGCGAAGTGCCAGAGTGGGTCATGAATTACACGTGTGTCTTTAGAGTTGTAACTGTTTGAAAATAATAAATTTTTATTTATTAAACTGATAAAGTTTTTTTATATCAAGTCTTTTTGTTTGCTAGTTTACTGTCAATTAATTTTACACTTGGTTAGATTTAAAGGTTTTTGACCTCTTTTTTTTTCGTACCTGTACTGGTCAATGGCATTCGCAATCGCTCGACTGATGCGAAGTTGACCCTTCAGTGAGAGCGCTGCGAAGCGATCTCGGGGGTTGCTCAAGAACCCTGTTTCGACTAAGACGCTGGGCATGTCGGCTCCCAGAAGTACATGGAAGAGGGCCTGCTTCACTCCCCGGTTTCTTTTAAGGTAGACGCTCGAGTTTTGGGAGGTCGCTGACACCAGATGGTCTTGAATAGTACATGCAATCTGTTTACTCTCTGAGAGGTTTCCGTCGATTCGAAGATCTTTGAGAATCAGAGCGACATCCCATTGTTGAGGGGAGTTGCCTGCCTCAGCTGACTCAATTGAAATGACGCTGTTCTCTAGGTGGGCTAGTCTTCTGGATGAGGCGTCGGTTGCGTTATTCAGGATATAGGTCTCAATTCCTTCTGGGTCATGGAGTCCACCTGGACTTGGGGCATTCAGGAGGGAGTTTGCAGTTGAGTTCATATGGATCGAGATAAAGAGATCGGCTCTCAAGTGATTGGCGAGAGAGGTGCGTGCCGCCAGAGGAACCTCATGATCTTCTGAGCGAGTGAGAGTGACCTGGAAGCCTTTTTTTAATAAATGGGAAGCAATTTGTCGGGAAAGTTTCAGAGTAATGTCTTTTTCGGCGATTCGGGTTCGCCCTTGGAGAAAAACAGTGCCTTCATCTAACCCTCCATGGCCAGGGTCGATAACGACTTTGAAGATTCCTGCTTCAGATTCAGAAAGCGGCACAAAAATAAAAAGCCAGGCAACCAGGAGTCTGATTTTTTTGTTAAATAAACTCACTTGACCTCTTTTCTAAGTTTATGGGAAGCAGAGGATATGGGCAAGCTCTTGGTTTCTCTTCGGCATCTTGAAAACTGGTTTCAATCGGGAAAGAGGGTCCTTCCCTGGCGGGATGATCCTACTGTTTATCGGGTATGGATTTCCGAGTTGATGCTTCAACAGACTCAGGTGGTCACGGTCGTTCCCTATTTTGAAAAATTTTTGGCCCGCTTTCCCACGGTTGAAGATCTAGCTGGGAGTGCAGAAGAAGACGTCCTTCAATTTTGGGCGGGTTTAGGCTACTACTCCCGAGCAAGAAATCTCCACAGAGCAGCCCAAATGATCGTCAAAAAAGGACGGTTTCCGAGAAATCGCGCTGAGTGGCTTGAAATTCCGGGGGTTGGGCCTTACACGGCGGGAGCTATTCTTTCCATCGCCCTGGGTGAGCCTGAACCTATATTGGACGGAAATATTGAGCGTGTGCTTTCTCGGATTCGACGGGTTTCTCGGCAAAAGGGGGACGTGCCGTTTAAATCTCGCCTCTGGAGAATCTCAGAGATTTTTGTCAAGCTGGCCTACCGGCATGAGATCAGCCCAAGCGTTTTAAATCAGGCTTTAATGGAACTGGGTGCGACTCTCTGCTCCCCTCGAAATCCGCAGTGCATTTTTTGCCCACTCGCTCAAATTTGTCGAGCGAAAGGGGGAGGGGAACAAGAAAAGTATCCTCCTAAAAAAAAGCCCAAGGAATGGGTTCAAGTTCAAGAATCCCTTCATTGCTTGCTCAATTCATCCAGTAAAGTTCTATTG
>JANNCA010000099.1:0-7311 GCA_031386075.1 Oligoflexia bacterium | reverse complement strand
CAGTCGCAGTCCTCTAGCTTCTGTAAGTAAAGCGATTGTTTTCATAACAGAATATCCAGAGTCTAAAAAATTAAAGAAGAAGCCCACATCCTTACCCTCAGAATTACAAATAAAAAGTGATAATTTTTAGGACGTTTTTATAAAACCTGTCAAATATCTTTCTATTTAAATCTAAATTACTTTCACATTTTTTATTGACTGACTCTAAGTCCTCTGAAATATTTTCGTTACTTTTTGTAAAGTTTATTGTTTTTGTTTTGTCACATTTCTTATAAGAGGAAAATATTTTACTTAATTTTTCTACAACTTCTTTAGAAGTTGTCACAACACCACAATTACTGCCCCCATTAAAATAGGGGTCTTTCCAGTTTTCCGATCCAATCCAGGCAGTTTTTAAATCTGAAATCATGTATTTACTGTGTATTTGAGGATCATAACCGTAACTTTTTCTAGTTTTTGGGACATTAATCAGTTTAAATAAAAGATTTCCTTTATGATTCTGATTGATACACGATGGTAAATTTATTTTAATATCTGAAATAAATTCTATTTTCTTAACTTCTTGTGCAAATACTCCATTTTCTTTAAAATGACTTCCATCTGAAATGATATCAACGTTAACACCCCTCGCACATGCATCATCGATGGCTTTATATATTTCTTTTACAAAATTTTTACTTTTATCATTTTTAACAACTTCAAAAGTTTCTGATGAAAAAATTACGAACATCTGAATTGTTAAATTATATTTTGTATTTTTAATTATATTTATTATTTCTTTTGAAGTGCTTTTATCACTACTTTCAGAATCTATTTCTCCAAAATGAGAACAAACTAATTTAGGACTTACCTCTTCTTGAGTCTTAATTGTATTTTTTTTAGATTCAAAAATACTACTTTTATCACTATTAAACAAACTGTAATATCTTTCAAACATCTTATATACATTTTTAGCAGCTGGTCCATCAAAAATAATCCCACAATCTCCAACGTTGCCTTCAATTAGATTTGCGTCAAGATTCGCACTTCCAACGTAAGCCTGACTACCTTGATCGATGACAATCATCTTCTTGTGGTTCATGCTGAATATATTACTTATACCCGTAGATAGAATTGAAATATTTGGGTGCTTTGGAAAACTATCTAAATCATTATAACCGTTTTTTCTAACAACATTTCCATCGACAAACATTCTTATTTTGACGCCTGATTCTGCTTTTGTTTTGATAATATCTAGAATAACTTTTGTTTTTTTGCTTTTGCCATTTTTAGGACTAGCAAAGTAGGACATATCAATATCAATATTTGTAGTTGCATCTTTTAGCATTTCAATCCAGGCCTCAGCAGTAGAGGGTATTCCTTTATGTGCTTCACTTACAGATGCACATCCTAGGCTTTTAGGCATGGTACAGACCAATTTCTCATAAGCACTTGAAATTTGTATAAAAATCAAGTTAAAAAAAAACGTTAAAACCATTATAATTAGGCATGAGGGGCATCTCATCTTATTTTTTTTGAATCTCCTATTTTTGAGTTACGAAAACTTTCTGGAACAATCCATTCTCCTGGAATCAAAACTTCAGGAAAATCGGGGTACTGATCTCTCATTTTACCTAGAAATTCATTTAAATTTTGGAAGAATTGACCTTCTTCAGAGGTTGGATTTGAAACTACCTTTTTAAAAACACCAATAATTTCTATCTTTTCGTTCGAGTATGGGCTCTTACCCTCGACTATGACTTCGTTGTAACGCCCGGCTGGAGTGGATTCTGCTAACTTGAGAGGCGCCATAACTTCAAATTTTCTGCTAATAAATTTATTTGAACTTGCAAAATTGACCTCCTGAGTATGCTTTATGTTTTCTCGTGGAATCTTAAGAATAAATCCTCCTGGACCAAATGTTTCCAGAGCTGATACCTGAGAAGTTTTACAGATAATGGAGATAGAATTATCCCTTTGACTAAAGCGATCACGATGCTCAAAAGAGAAAAAGTTTTTATTTGATAATTTATCAGGTGACTCTGCTACAACTCCTGCATTCCTATCTCGAATATTTATATAGTTTGAAGGTAAACCAGAAGTGATTGCGAAGCAAAAATTATCTTTTTCGTAATTTTTTGGATCACTTAGCTCCCAATTTTTAATCTCTTTTTCTGAAAAAGGGCTCACCCAAGGAATTAAGGAATATTCTTCTTTAAAATTATGAATTAGGCGGTTTGACAAATTTATTATTTCTAACTGATTTGATTTTTTTATGACAAAATCTAGACTACTTATATTATCTTTTTTTAAAGTTCCTGAGTTTTTTAAAATATTTTTTATTGTATTTTCAACTTTTAACGCAACTTCGTCTCCGTTTAGTATATATGCATTTACTAAGTCTAAAATTATTTGATTATGGTTTTTTTCTGGATTTTCTAAACTTAATATTGACTCGATAATTTTAATTTTTTTTTCTTCATTTTCTCGAATTGATTCCCTTACTTTTGAGACTGTATCTCTATCTATTTTTTCAAAGAGATATTTTTTTTCTAAATTTAAAGTCTGTTCTTGGAAATAGTTAAAAACGTGAGATGGATTGGTGTCTAATATCCTTTTCAATTGAACTTTACTGAGTGAAATAACTGGGTTAAGATTCAATAGATCAGACAAAATTACCTTAATTTTTAATTCCAAAATTTCTTGATCGGGTCGATAGTTATCAGCACATATATTGTTCTCTGGAAATACAGTACTTTTAACATTGTCCTGCATGGACTCAAACGAATCAACTACATCTAACAATGACGTATTTTTCAGCTTGTAAATGTAAAGCCTACCCTCAGACGTTTCATCATCATGAACGAAGCAAGGTCCAATGTCGAAATATTCATCTGAAGGAATGGCTCCTTTTTTACAACAAAAACTCAACCCTTGATTTTCACAATTAGCAAAAGACCTGTTTGTAAATATGAGTATTGAAGGAAAAAATAATAGAGTCTTTAATATAATTTGGAACGTAATTTGGTTTTTATCACTTGCTTTCATCTAACTACCAGTTTTAAAAAATTATAATTAACTCGACATTAAAAAATTAAACTATATTAGATGATATCGTAATTGTATTGATAAAACTTTAGTTATTTGATACTGAGTTGTCTAATGAAATATCGTTTTGGTTGTAATTTACTTGTGAGTTTTTTTATTGTAAATTTGACATCTCTCCAGTCTCCGAGATGTAGTCAGATTGATTCTGAAATTGAGTTTTTATCAAAAACTTTAGCTATTACCGATAAGGCAGAAAGCGTCGCTCAATTCAACTCACACTATGTTCGAATTGAAGAGAAAAAATCAGCACTATTAAACTTTTCTGAATGGATGAGTAAAAATACTGATTTTATTGGTGTTCATGGAAAAGATATGAACCTTACCTATATGAATTTCTTTAGACTCGTTGAGGCTATTTTTCCTGAATCTCAGGTTTGCAATTATTTCTACCATTGTGAAAAGCCTATATTCTCCTTAGGAGCCATGAAGGCCTTAATCAATTACTATCAAACAGATTCGGAGTATTCCCGTTATTTTTCAAATATTTATGCTCTGTCGGTAGACGAATTCGAAATTGAACTTCAATCATGGAAAGATTTCGGATTACCCTTTAATGGAAGGCGAACCTATCTCGTACGTTCTGATAAGGAACATTTTACTCCGTTGTTCATCGAAAACCTAAATGGCTCCCTGAAAGTCGTTATTTCTAATTCTACTGGAATATTAAGACACTTTGCAGGAGTCCTTTACACCCTGTTTCGAAATAAACTTCCAGAGTCAAAACTATATATTCTTGCTCCTGGAAGACAAAAGGATGGGTCAAGCTGTCCGATGATGAGTCTAGATGATGTTTTTTCACATCTAAAGGAAGACATTTTTCAGTTTGTTGATTTCACTGCGTTACTTCCGTGGACGACTTCGAATGAGGCCCTATTAACAGCTAAGGATTCCTTCCCAAAAGACCAAAATACTCTTCTTATTGAACAATTTCCAATGACATTTATGAGAGTAACTCAAGATCGGAATCTCATAAACGATTATTTACTGAAAATGAGAACGGACATTTCTCAACGGCTTGAGCCGCTATCTGACCTGGGTCTCGAATTGTCCCTAATAGAAATGATGGCTGAAAACCAGGAATTGCCAGAGACCGTTCAAAATAGATATTTGAGGCAACGAATACATCACCACTATCACATCATTCTCCAAATCGCCTTGCAAGAGGGCGGATCGAACTTCAGATTACCTTAGCTATAGGGTCCAGCGAGCCTCTAAAAAGACCGACGAAGCCTTATTTAAGCGGCCGAAAAAGGACACTGTAGGTCCTTGGTAGACTTCTGCTCCTCCCATCACCTTCCAGCGATCTGTGAAGGCATAGGTGACTTTTGGTCGTATTACGTAGGCCTGAGTATTCAGCCAATACACCCAGGCAACTTCAGAGAGGTAATCCGGCTGACTTTAGAGAGGACGCTGGTCTGATTGACTGTTCCTGAGTGTGGAGAGATTCCAATAACAATGGTAAACTTATTCCCAAACGTTTCTTCAATTAATTTTCCGACTGCAATATAAGTGTGAGTTTGGGGAAGGGTACCATCAGGATCAATAATGACCTGCAATGATCTGAGTTGCGCCAGTAAATCCACAGTAATAAATAAAGTAAGAAAAACTACAAATTTTCTGTGCGTAGTAATCCAGGCTATATACTTTTTCATAACTGCCCGCATCACAAGTTAAGTAATAAAATAAGCCTAATATTGCTTCCCTTTTCCGTATACTTCAAAATACATTTTCATATGAGAATCCCTCATTGCATTCATCCCATGATAGCGCTAGGGTGCCGCGATGAGAATTGACATCGTTCACCCCGGTGCCCAGGAATTAACCTACGAAATACGAGAAATCGTACAATTCGGAAAGCAATTAGAACACTCCGGAAAATCCATGATCTGGGAGAACATTGGCGACCCTGTCGCAAAAGGGGAGCGAATTCCAGATTGGGTCAAAGAAATCATTATAGGGGAACTCAAAGATGACCAAACCTTTGCGTACTCTCCAACTAAAGGACTGCTTGAAACAAGAAAATTTCTGGCCCATCTGAGGAATCAGGAAGGAAATGGAACTTTAGATCCGGAGGATATTCTTTTTTTTAATGGCCTCGGGGATGCAATCTCTAAAGTCTATACCTACCTCAATTCTCATGCCCGCGTCATAGGACCCTCACCCGCCTACCCTACCCACTCCTCGGCAGAAGCGGCCCATGCTGGCTCCTATCACCTCACTTATTCACTCGACCCAAAGAACTGTTGGCTTCCTGATCTAGACGATTTAGAAAATCGGGTTAAATACAATGAGTCAATCGCTGGAATTCTGATAATCAATCCTGACAATCCTACAGGTATGATTTATCCAGAGAGCAGCCTCATAAAAATGGTTGCAATTGCTAAAGAGTATGATCTTTTTATGATCTCTGATGAAATTTATTCTAATATCTATTACGGAAAAGAGCCTTTGACCCCACTTTCTCGCCTACTCGACGGTGTCCCTGCGATTATCATGAAAGGACTATCTAAAGAGGTTCCCTGGCCTGGTTCACGATGTGGTTGGATCGAGGTTTACAACAAGGATAAAGACCCAGCATTTGAACGCTATGTCAAAACGATTCATGACGCAAAAATGCTCGAAGTGTGTTCTACGACTCTTCCGCAAAGGGTATTACCAAAACTCCTTTCAAATAGAAAGTATGGTGCCTATCTCCAAAAGCGTCGAGACGCCTATCAGGCCAGAGCAGAAAGAGCATGCAGGTTTTTAGAAAAAATAAAGGGAATCTCTGTTGTCCAACCGTCAGGGGCTTTTTATCTGACCGTGCTTTTTAATGACGGTGTCCTTTTGCCTCACCAAAAATTGGAAATTTTAGATCGAAATACTCTTTCGATTGTGAATGAGAAAGTCAGTCATCTTCAACCTCACCAACTTGACAAACGTTTTACCTACTACCTGATGGGAGCCTATGGACTTTGCATTGTGCCGCTTTCAGGTTTCAATTCACGCCTTTATGGTTTCCGAATGACTCTTCTCGAAGAAGTTAAAACAGTCTTTGAAAGTACTCTCGAAATTATTGCAAAATCGATTCAGGAATATCTCCATTCTTCTCCAGGTCGTTGCCCAGAGGCTCAGGAATAGGCTCAAGTTTATGATCTGCAGCGGGTATTCCCCCTCCCAAGGGAGATCGATCTTGCGCACCGTAGGAAATACCATGAGCCGCAGAATCGATAATGGATGATTTTCTTTTGTCATAACGAGTGATCATATCAGGAGAAGCCCATCCAGCGAATTCTTGAATGGCTCGATCAGGAACATGATGATCTCGTGCATTAGAAATTGCCGTAGCCCGACAAGAATGAGGAGACACCCGATTGGAGATCCCTGCTAGCTTAGCGTACCGAGTCACAATGTAAAATATGGTTGAAGTGTCCAATGACTTCTTTAAAACTCCCGTTCGATTATTTCTCAGCGGAGAAAAAAGAAATTCTCCAGAATCTAATTTTCGATTGGAAATATAAAAATAATACTGAATAGCATTCCAGACAGCTGGTAGCATCACAATCAGGCGCTCTGCATTTCCTTTTCCTCTCAGTTTTAAGATCCGTTGTTCTCGTTCGGTTGCTAGGTGAATCGTTTTAAGATCGCAGAGTTCGGATCTTCTCAAGCCACAGTAAAATAACACCATGAGAATCGCATAGTGCATCGCACCTGAGCGAGTATGAAGGTTAGGAACAGTAAGTATTTTTCTAACTTCTTCATCACTAAAACCATTCGTCCGAGAAATGCGCTTAGGATTTAGAAAACGGACTCCCTCCGCTGGACTTTTAGTGAGCAACCCGTCATCCACCAGCCATTTAAAAAAACTTCGAAGGGTAGCTAGATGTCGATCTACAGTTGTATGTTCTAGATTTTCAGAAAGAAGGGACTCTTTGTAGGCAATCAATAAGGTACGATTTATATTTTCAAAACCCTGCTGAAAATTCCGCGCAAGGAGAAATTTAACAAAACGCTTCAAATCTTTCCCGTAGGCTTTTCGAGTATGAGGCGACCTTTGATCCAAAAGAAACGCTTCAATACTTTGTCGGAGACGGTCATCGGGCCGAACGAGATCTTGTGTGGACATCTGGATCAGCAAATAGGAGGCCTGAGTAACAGAATCGACCGGAATGAGAGGCTGACTGGGTGTCAGCACAGGTACTATTGCAGGACTCATGTCGGGTTCGATCGCGATAACGTCTTTCG
>JANNCA010000040.1:0-6063 GCA_031386075.1 Oligoflexia bacterium | reverse complement strand
GCAGGCGCCTGAATGTATTCCAATACGCGGTCTGGAAGATCTTCTAGGGTCACTTGGTCTCCAGTGCATAGAATAGCTGCTCTTTCTAAGGCATTTTTCAATTCTCGAATATTTCCCGGCCAGCCATAAGCTTCGATCGCTCGCTTTGCGGGCTCATTGAGTCCACGAGGTTTTCTGCCCGTTGAAATAAATGAACGCATCAGGAGCTGCTCGGCTAACACTAAAATATCTTCGAGTCTCTGCCTGAGCGACGGCATGTGAAGGTCAATGACGTTTAATCTAAAGTAGAGATCTTCCCGAAAATGACCTTCTTTTACTTCTCTTTCTAAATCTTTATTGGTGGCCGCAATAATCCTTACGTCGACTCGAATCGTCTTCGTATCCCCTACCCGCTCAAACTCACGCTCCTGAAGAAATCGCAGCAACTTTGTTTGAAGTGCCGGCGATATTTCTCCAATTTCGTCTAAAAACACCGTCCCAGTATCAGCCACTTGAAGACGTCCCAGCTTATCCTTGACTGCGCCGGTAAAAGAACCCCGAACGTGACCAAATAGTTCACTTTCTAGAAGATTTTCAGAGAGCGTAGCACAATTCACGACTGCAAAAGGCCCCTTTGTTCTCGGACTCCCATCATGAATCAGCTTAGCTAAAAGTGTTTTTCCGGTTCCACTTTCACCCGTAATGAGAATGGTCGAATCAGTCACCGCAACTTTTTTTGCGGTATCCAGCACTTTTTGCATCCTTGCGTTTCGAGTCACAATCGCGGAAGGCTCTGACAAAGCATCCACTTGGTCTCTGAGCTTAGTGTTTTCCTCTCGAAGGCGTCGGAACTCTTCAATTCGCTCAACTAAATGTTCGAGTTGCTCTGGAGTAAATGGCTTCACCAAATAATCATACGCGCCGCTTTTCATCGCCGTTACAGCAGTATCGATCGTACCAAACGCGGTCATAATGACGACAGTAGCAGAAGGGAAATATTCACGAGCCTTACCCAGGAGATCAAGACCGCTCATTCCATCCATTCTCAAATCTGTAAGAAGGATATCTGGCACCGATCTTCGCATCAGTGTAATTGCCATTTCACCACTTTCTGCAAGGTCCACCTGATGACCCGCAGCTTTTAAGGCGGCGTCAATCGTACTACAAATACTTTTTTCATCATCCACTACTAAAATGCGTGCCAAATGGAACTCCTTTCAAAAAACCGTCTAATTTTTACCCTACTTTAAACTGGTAGCATGATTCATAGGCTGATTGACACCCTGTCCTGAAGAGGACATTGCTAAAGGCTGGCTGGATCGCCTGAACGGTAACATAAAACAAAATTCAGCGCCGTGACCCTGCTCACTAGTCACCCAAATACGTCCTCCATGAGCTACTACAATTTCACGCGCTATCGCAAGCCCTGCCCCCACACTTCCTGATCGAGCAACCCGCAAATCATAATAGGGATTAAATTTATCAAAAATACGCTCCAATCGATTCCGTTCAATACCCTGCCCTGAATCATGAACCCTCACCTCAATACTTTCTGCATGAGCAATCAACAGAACATCGACACGACCTCCTTTGGGCGTATGTCTCAAAGCATTTATAATCAGGTTGGAAAGTGCCCAAGAAATTTTTGTAGCATCCATTTCGACCAAGATGGCCCGCCCCTGGCTCTGAATTTGATGAATGAGTGCCACGCCCCTTCCAACCGCTTGACTCTGGAACGACTCAACCGAATGCATCAATAACTTGCCTAAATCAATATTCTGAATCTCTAATTTTTGAGTCAAAGCATCAAAATTGGAGACCGCCATGAGATCTTCCAATAACCCTCTGAGCCGATCCACATCAGCAGCACAAGTGACAATTAAATCCCTTTGGGTCGGACTTGGAATTTGATCGACTGTTTTTTTTAGTAATCGGATTGCCATCGTTAAGCTAGTCACGGGTGTCTTCACTTCATGAGAGAGTGTGGCCAAAAAATGACCTTTTGCCTTTTGGCTTTCTCTCGCTAAAGTCACATCTTGAGCCACAATCAGGATATTCGGCTGTAAATCATCTAAAAGACATTCTTCATTGACCTCATCTACCTCAAGGTCCACCTCAGAATCCCTGTCTTGAGTCTCTTCTCTTTTTTCTTGTTCAACTAAATCGAGTGAAATGGGGAGTGACTGGAAAAGGTAATAGGATTTCCTGCCGTCAGCCTCTAGCATCAATTCGACCGGCATAGAAGAGGATATAGCCTGGATGATCGCAAGTACGCCTTTTTTGTTTAAATGACCCCCGTCAGAATTCAGCTTAAGCCCTTTCACTAATGATTTGGGCTGAAGGCCAAGAATTCTCTCTGCAATAGGGTTGACGTATAAAACCTCATCCCCCCTTAAGAGTAATAGGCCATCCGATATAGAGGCGGCTATTATTTCTGCTCGCCGTTTTTCCAATAGGAAACACTTAAGGCTCACTGCCCGATCACTCTTCAGTCGTTGAAACAGCTTTTCGAAACTTCGGACGACTTTCGACAAATCAATATCGGCATTCACAAATTTCGGCATCTTCGTAGGCAAATCATCAATGGTCTTCAATCCATCCAAAAAATCAGCAACTCTTGAAGCCAGAACGGGTCCAGAAAAAAGAATCCAAAATCCATTGACTACAGCTACCCATACCCAAGCCATCAGTAGCGAAAAAAAAGACCGTTGACCCATCACAAAATAAATTCCGAAAAACCCAAAAGCAATGAGGACCAAGGACAAAAATAGAACCGATAGCCTCTTCACAAACCTTTCCTGCGATAAAAAACGACTCACTGCCTGACTCGTGTTAAGTGCACTTAATTGAATAACTTCCACCGTTCCCCCACCCAAGTGGAATTCGAACATTCGAACAGCCCACCCCTGAGCTTACGCAAATATCATGCCGATTAAAATTACATTGAATATTAAACACTTATGCTTATTTCTTCCCAGTTTTGTCAGGCTAAATTTAAGTTAATCTTAAATTACAATTTGCAAATTGCATGACTTCAAGATCTTCTAAGAATCTAGCGACTCGCGAGGCCAGGTAACCTGATTCTTGCGTTTTGTCGCTCCTCAAAGGCCTGACAATTAGCACAAAGTCGAGCTTCAGGTAAGACCATGAGGCGTTTTGAAGGAATTTCTTCAGTGCATTCCTCACAAATCCCAAAATTGCCAGTCGCCATTTTAGCTAACGCCTTCTCTATAGCAAGCAATTCCCTTCGCTCCGCTTCCTGCAATGAAGTATCTCGGCCAATTTGCTCGAGAGCTTGAGCCATATCAATAATCTCAGCATGGGGAGGGTAAATGTCAGGATCCACCTTCACCCCTTGATATTGGCTACTTTTTTCGATTTTCTTCCAGCGGCTGAGTAAGTTTTCACGAATCTTCTGCGTTGTGAGTCCATCCATAGAGTGTGCCTCCGGTTCAAATGTGAGCAACTCTGCGAATTTCATTCCATGAAATGCTTTTTTTTGGCAGCATAAGCTTGTAAATAACGGGATGTTAGAGGCCGTTTCATTTTTTTTGACATTTTGATACTTGCCCTGCACAGCAAGTCCAAGTCAATTCCCGTTTTAATTTTCATTCCATTTAGCATATAAACTAGATCTTCCGTGGCCAAATTACCCGATGCTCCTGGCGCAAACGGACAACCCCCAAACCCACCCGCCGAACTATCTATGATTCGAACCCCCAATTCCAAGGATTGAAGCGCATTGGCCAACGCTGTTCCCCGGGTGTCATGGAGATGGACTGCAATCATTTTAACACTGTGGGCTCGAATCGCAGGACCGACAAGGGCTTTAATATTGGCAGGGGTAGCAACTCCGATCGTATCTCCAATCGAAACCTGACCCACCCCCAGACGTACAAGCTTGTCCACCACCCTCAACGCCTGAGCAGGAGTGACTCGCCCCTCAAAAGGACATCCAAATGCGGTAGAAATATACCCTCTCACCTCGAGCTTAGGTCCAATTTCAGCACGAGCAGTTTGAATCAATGCACCTATTTCACGCAAACCTTCCGCTACCGTCATACCCATGTTTTTTTTATTAAAAGTCTCAGTTACCGCTGTGAATACGGCGATTCTTTTTGCTCCGACCCGAAGAGCTCGCTCAAGACCTTTTTGATTGGGAACGAGACACCAGGGTCTGGATTTGCCAATTTTAACATCGTGATTTCGAATCATTTCATAAATTTGATCGGTGTATGCCATTTGAGGGACACGATCCGGACGCACAAAGGCGCCTAATTCAAAATCCTGAATTCCAGCACGAACCAAAGACTCGACAAATTCAATCTTGTCTTTCAATGAGAGGGGTCTCTTTTCATTTTGAAGCCCATCACGAGGACCGACTTCAAAAATCCGAACCCGATCAGTGGCCATCCTTATACTCCTCTAAACTTTCACATAATTTCAAGTCAACAAATCGATCGCCCGACAATACCTGCTGCCCTTCAACAACCCAGACTTCACTCACGATTCCCGAAAAGGGAGCGCGAACCACAAACTCCATTTTCATTGCCTCAATGAGAACCAAGGGATCTCCCTCCTGAACGGTCGCCCCCTGAGCAATCAATATTTTTCGAACTTTGCCCGGAAATTGTGCAACCAAATCTGCATCGCTAGAAGAGATCGATCCAGTGCCCGACCCCGAGCTGATTGCATCACTCTGCTCAAGACTCTCACCCGACCACAAAAACCCCCGAAGACTTACACTCATTTTTCTTTTGATTTCACTCAGCATGAATCGTTTTCTTTCCCCTGTGTCAGAGAGCGCAATGACCCACCCACCTGGACGGGCTTCAAAACTCCACCTATGGGAAGGACCTGAAGAAAGGCTGGGCAGCAGAATATTTTTACCGGAAATACGTAGCTTCTTCATTCTTTCAATCTTCCCTTCTTACTTAACATGGAATCTTCCATGGAGATTGACGCTGAGAAGATCGGATTTCTTGGCCCCATCCCGCCGCACTGGCAGATGCCCAAATTTCTAGATCCTGGTCACTAGGAACGGGTGAAAACGAACCGAACTCATTTCCTAGAAATCCAGTGTCAAACCGTCCTTCTCTCACCTGAGGATGGTCCACTAGGCTACGAAGATAATTTTGATTCGTACCCAACCCCAGGATAACCGTTTCCTCTAAGGCAAAACGAAGCCGTTCAAGAGCCTGAGGGCGATTCGCAGCCCAGACAATCACCTTTCCCAACATAGAATCAAATTGAACACCCACTGTTTGCCCTTCCTCGATTCCACTTTCAACCCGAATCCAAGCTCCCGTAGGCCATTTCAGTCGCTCGACTCGACCTGGGGTCGGAATAAATCCTTGAGAGGGATCTTCTGCATAAAGACGAACTTCGATTGCATGTCCGCGAATTGAAGGAGTCGAATTTAGAAGGATAAGATGAGGGGACAACGCCTGTTCAATTTGTGCCCGAACCAAATCCACTCCGGTCACCAGTTCTGTGACTGGATGCTCCACCTGAAGGCGTGTATTCATTTCTAAAAAATAAAACTTTCCATCACTCCCGACTAAGAACTCCACTGTGCCCGCATTTCGATAGCGAGTGGTTTGAACTAAGCGAAGTGCAGCAGAATAAAGCCCGTCACGAATCAAATCCAAATTTTGCCCACCCCAAACAGGAGCAGGGGACTCTTCCCAAACCTTCTGATGCCTTCTCTGAAGAGAACAATCTCGCTCAAAGAGATGAATCCCTTGACCACGCCCATCTCCAAAAACCTGCACTTCGATATGTCTCGGACGGTCCAGCCACCTCTCTAAAAAGAGTGTGCCGTCTCCAAAGGCAGCCAATGCCTCTGCACTCGCGCTTTCTGCTGCTTCCATCAAATATTCAGACTGTTCTACCCGCCGCATTCCCTTCCCGCCACCTCCCGATGAAGCCTTCAACAACAGAGGATACCCAACTCTTTGCGCGGCCGAAATGATATCCTCTCCCGACTCGACACGGGCCCAAGGCAGAGTCGGAACTCCCACTCTTTCAGCGAAAATTTTCGCCGCAATTTTCTCGCCCATGAGCTCCATGGTTTCTGCGCGG
>JANNCA010000394.1:0-2075 GCA_031386075.1 Oligoflexia bacterium | reverse complement strand
TTCTTGCTCGAATCTCAAAATAGAGTGGAGTTTTTAAGTCGCCTGTTAACCCAATTGGATCACCTCCTGCGACCGACTCACTCGCTCTCTTTGAAATTACTCCTAAGTGAGCGCAAAGAGAATAAAAATGCTCCCCATGGTCAATAATAATAACTTGTCCATAGTGAGGCATTTTTCCTGCGTAAGCAACCTTTCCTGCTGAAATCGCTCGGACAGACTGAGCCTGACCAGCCATGATTTCAACCCCTTTTTTAAAAATAAAAAGCCCCGAACGGGAATCAAAGGCCCTTCCAAAACGAGTCACTACCCTTCCCCCAAGCACTGGCAATGGCAGCTTCCCTTTGAGTTGCGCAAACTCACCCGGCTTTCCACCTCGATTTCCAAAATCCAAACGATTGATCGACTGAGATACGGTCCGCTCCGTCTCGACTGCAGCTTCGAGTTCCCTTCGAGCATTGAAGTCCTGAATGAGATGTTCAACCTGATCTTCTGCGCTCTTTAGTTTTCGATAATTCTCTAACTGAGATACATGCTCGTTCTGCTTTTTCTTTAGAAAATCAATCTGCAACTGATGATTGAGTTCTAATAGACCCTCTTGCTCCTTTAAGTCTTGAATGAGATACGCAAGCTGTTGCTTTTCTTCTTGAATTCGGGTCTCAAGCTGAGCTGCATCCACTAAGTCAACATGCAAAATCTCGACTTCCTTAAGACCCCGGTCCACCAAATTAGCGAGAACCTTACGCCGTGGAGCCTCGAGCTTTTCAGCTTCAGGCAAATGAAAAGACCGAATTCCACTTGAAGTTGGGTCGCGGTTCGAGGCTTCAATGGCAGTCAAAAACTTCCGAATCGAAGCCTGTTGCTGCTTCATCTTAACAGAAAGGGTTCCCTTCCGGCTCTCTAACTCTTCCACAGTACGCCCTAGCTCAGTTAAACGTCTTTGTCCCAAATCTCGCTCTTGTTTCTGGAGTTTCAGAAGCCTTTGAATTTTTTGAATCTGCTTTTTAATATTGCGACTTGAATGAACTCCCTCTACCAACTCCTGCTCTAAAGACACAACACTCACCCGAATCGAGGAAAGCTGATCTACCAAGGACCTCGGTAATGCCGGAGTTTTTGCTTCAGACTCAAAGACAAACCAAAAGGACAAAGCACCCCAGCTTGCCCATGAAATTTTCAAACCCCAACCCCCCCCTGACTGGAACGAGATTGCGAAGGAAAACTCCCTAAAAGACCTGCCAATAATCCAATCATCGCCCCAATCAAAAGCAGACTCAAGGCTAGATCAGAATGAAGGGATGGCATTCCCTTCAGCAACGTGGATAGGGACCGAATATGTCTGGCAAGACCAACCCCCAGCGTCATCCATCCTCCACTGGCGATCCCCCCCCCCAAAACTCCCACCAGAAGGCAAGAAAAAGTCCCTGGCCCCACGAGGGTCCCCGTTCCAGCGCCCCAAAATCTGAGCAGCGCCAAAGCGTCGTAGTGCAAATAGGCGTTCATTCTCGATAGATGAATGAGTCCAGTCAGGAGAGCAAAGCACACACCCCCCATGAGAATACGAACCACCCAGCGAAGCGTTAAAAATGCTCCTACTATATGATGGTAACGATCCTTAGAACTCTCGGTCGAATCAATACCAGGGAGAGCCCTAATTCTCTCAAGGTCACTCCCAGTAAGCATCCCAGAAACAGAGATATACCGAGGGACCACTTGGTGCAAATCTTTACCCAAATCTTCGAGTTCCCTGACCAGATCTGGATAGAGGCCTTTAACCGATTCCATAAATAGTTTGGCATTCACAAGTTTAATTTCAAAAGAGTTCGCACTTTCCAAGGTCGAACGAACTGACTCCAAAAGCTTGGCTTCTTCTTGTGTCCCTACCGATCGATCAATATAGGCAATCACGACCTGCTCGCCTTGCAGGCGGACTAGAACAGACTTCAGACCTTGCTGCATCCAAAAAAGAAATCCCAGAAGCAGCAAGAGAAATCCCACTGCAATAGCGGAAAAAATCTGACTCAACAGTGCTAAGCGCCATGGCCTAAGAGCTAGCTTTAATAAGTACACAACGACTC
>JANNCA010000381.1:0-29759 GCA_031386075.1 Oligoflexia bacterium | reverse complement strand
CTACTCGAAAAACAGCCCTTGCATTCACTCACGCCTTGTCAAAAACCCTATTGTCCAAGTATTCAACAACTGAAATGGTCAGTAAGTATCATTTTTCATTTTCAAACTTGACCCTTAAACAGCAAGACGGCAAAACTACCGAGCTCATCCTTCTTCAACTTCCCAGCACCTTTGCTCCTGAAGCCTGGTCATTCACCTTTTTTGAAGGACTAGCCCGATATAAGCCTTCTGAGTTCAACGATAAAACTGTGGTAGAACTCGGATGCGGTATAGGATGGATTACCCTTGCTTTAGCTAAACAAACAAAACCCAACAAGATACTTGGACTCGACATCAATCCAAAAGCGATCCTTTGCTCAAAAATCAACCTCTTCCTCAATGCTTTTGACGAAAACGCCGAACCCACCTGGCTGCATGAAGGAAAAACCCTCCTGGATCGGGTTGAGTTCCACCAATCAGACCTCTTAGAATACTGCAGAACCCAAAAACACCTGATTGATCGAGTCATAGGCTGCATTCCTCAAATACTCAATCCAGATCCAGAATTCGCCTCCCAAATCTTACTCCGTCGTGGTCACGAACAATCTCTCGAAAAGGCAAATGACGAATTCCTCTATTCTCTGAGTAATTACACTGCTGATCAAGGATACCTAGAAGATCAATTTGGCCTCGGCCTCATTGCCCGCGCAGTAGAGGAATCTGTCGATGTATTACGTGTATCTGGTAAAATAATCTTGAACCTCGGTGGTCGCCCCGGCGTCAGCGTCTTAAATCAGCTATTTCAACGCCGGGGATTTTCGGTAAGACAGGTTTGGCGCACTCAGGTTTCCCAGGCCAAAGACACGGACATCAAAGGGCTAGCAGCAATTGAAGAAAAAACTTCTCATCGGTTTGAATTCTATATTGGAAGCGATGTCCCCGTCAGTGCAAAGACCGCCCTTGCTTATGCCGAAGAAGGTGGCGAAATTGCGCATGGGCTCGCAGTCTACGAAGCTCAACTCCGAGACCCAACCCACCTCCCTAAGATATTACAATTCATGCGGCAGCCCAGCTATAAAAGCTCCCGCGACTCTATGGATTTATCATTTAATGAAGATGCCCTCACTCTTGAGAAGACCTCTTTTTTAGATGCTCTGATTCATCTCATAGAAGAAGGACAAGGGCTGTTCCCCTATGAAAAAACCGCTGGACTAAAGACCTTTAGAGAGCATATCAGTGTGTTTTTTCAACAATACTTCCGAATCCCTTTAAAGGAAAATAATCTTCTCATTGTCCCATCCAGATTAACTACCTGTGAAAATATCATTGAAATCTTTAAACCTAAAAAATTTCTCGTCGACTCACAACTTTCACCCCACCTAGGTAACCGACCAGAAATCATAGAGGCCCCAAGAAATTTAGAGCTTTTCTGTGAATTAATCGAAAAACTAAAGCCTGAAATCGTCATCTATTCCATCTCAGCTTCTGAAGCTGAAACCCAAGAACCCTTAATTCGAATCTGCGAACAGGCCGAAAAGGCCGCCTCA
Source organism: Oligoflexia bacterium (assembly GCA_031386075.1). Lineage (GTDB taxonomy): Bacteria > Bdellovibrionota > UBA1018 > UBA1018 > UBA1018 > CAIYTD01. Next base: position 28,233 of record JANNCA010000381.1, on the reverse strand, counting down.
CGCATATTTATAGATATTTCTGAACTCATTGAATTATCTAGCACACCTCGCAACTATGGCATTTTTCGATTTCTTTCAAAAAACCCCCTGCCTCAACATGTCAGTTTAATCTGCGGCCTTGTCAAAAATCGCCTCTACAATGATTTAGAGGTCTGTTTCTTGATTTCTCAAAATCAGACACTTTTGGAAAATTTAGAATATTCAGCTGAATTGACTTATAGCAGAACACCTATCCTTACCCAACTTTACTATGATAAAATTTTTAGCGATTTAATCAGTTTTCAGATTACTGACAAAAAAATCGAACATTCATTCGCTGACCTTGAAATTAAAGCTGAATCCGCAGTATTTCAAAAGAAACACATTCAACCTTCAATCTCAACTCAGCAGGCATTTTCTCATCCTGCAATTTCTGGAGAATCTTTAGCTCGTAAAAAAAACCTCATCCGAATGGACTATGGTGAAAACTGCCTTCCTTCACCCACTTCACTTCAAACTGCACTGTTCGAGGCTTTTGTAAAAAAGAACCTCACCACTGAAGAAACTGACTGCTCAAACGAAATTCGACAAGTCATCCAAAATCGTTTCATTTTGGGAGGAACAGTCAGCTCAACTCAAGTCATACTCGGATGTGGAGTCGCTCCTCTCTTTTCGCAAATTGCAAAATACTGCGCGGCTTCTGGAAACACTCTCTTTTTTCCAACTGGAGCCTATGGTCACTTTATTGCCAGCGCACGCTACCATGGCACCGATACTGTGACTATTGAGTCTCATCTCAGTCATTCTTTTAAGCTCGACCCTCAACACCTAGAAAAAGCAATTCGTAAAACTCCTGGAAAAGCATGGATTGTGCTGTGCGCCCCTCTCGTCAATCCTACGGGAGTGATGTATTCTCCATCAGAACTCAAAGCTCTCCTGGAAGTCATCGAAAAGTACGGGGCTGTTCTCCTATTAGATGCTATTTTTTCCGGGCTCGAATTCAAGGGGCCAGATCCAACACTCGTTCCAAATTTAGCCCAACACCCCTCTTTACGATGGATTATTTTAGGAGGACTCTCTAAGGAGTTTGGAGCCGGTGGCTTAAGGATGGGCTATGGCCTGAGCGCTGATCCTGAAATCAAAGCTATTTTCCATAAAACGCGCCTGCAAGGCCCTCACACTACTCTCAGGTTTGCCCTAAAAAAAGTTTACAGAGACTTACTCAGTCAAAATTCTCAACTCATTTTGGAGCTTCAAAACCAACGCAACGAACTCAGGCTGCGATCCATCGCTCTTTCGCAATCCCTGTCTAAGATCGGCTGGAGTTCTCTGCCCTCAGAAGGGGGCCTTTTTATCAGCGCGACTCCACAGAATTCTCTCGAAATCGATCACTTAGAAGACCGCTTTCGAGAGACTGTTGGGGTCGTGATTAATCCGCCTCAGTGGACTGGCATTCCCGGCTATTTTAGATTCGTTTTATCTACTCCTAAAGATCAATTTGATGAAGCCCTTCACCGAATCCAAACAAAAGGGGTGAGGATTTAACTCTATGAAACTGAAAACCAAGAAACCCTCTGCCCCACGTGCCCAAAGGTGGGTAGTCAAAGTAGGAAGCAATAGTATTTGTTCAGGAGGCATTCTTTTACTCAAAGCCTGGATGCAGCAACTTAGTCATCTTCGTAAAAAACATCAGATCGAAATTGTTTGGGTCACCTCAGGAGCCATCGCATCTGCCATCGAAAGAACTGGCTTTAAAAAGCATTCCCGCCGGCTACCAGAAAAGCAAGCCCTCAGTGCAATCGGACAACCCCTCTTAATGGACCTTTACAACCTCGCCCTTCAAGCCCACGGCCTATTAGGGGCCCAGATCTTATTAACTTACAGTGATCTCAAGGACCCCATTCGACTTGGAAACTTTCAACGCACCCTTGAAGAACTACTCAAATGGGGCGTCACTCCCATCCTCAATGAAAACGATGCGATCGCTACCGAAGAAATCAAGTTTGGAGACAACGATGCCCTTTCTGCCCAAGTAGCCCGGTGTGTGAAGGCCGATCGCCTGATTATTTTAACCGACGTAGAGGGCCTATACGACACGGATCCCAAAAAAAATCGTAAAGCTCAGCTTATTTCTACTCTTTCCAAGGTTCCCCCCAGCCTCCTTAAATCCCTCAGCAGTCATGCCGGATCTAATAAAGGCACTGGTGGAATGTTTTCAAAACTCAGAGCAGCGAAGAATGCCTCTGAAAACGGTATACCAACCTGGCTGGTGAAAGGCGATTTGCCTCATGTACTGATTCGGGTAGCCGAAAATCAATCCGTAGGTACAAGGGTTGAAGGGAAAATGCTATGAAGCAAGCAACCATTTTAACCCGCCTCATTCACCATAAAGTTTCTGCATGCGAGCTGAAGTCCACACCCGTCAAAATGAGAAACCAAATCTTGATCGAAGCAGCCAAACTCATTTCCAAATACGAAAAAAAAATTCTAGCCGCCAATGAAAAAGACCTTCTAGAGCTAGACACCGAATCTCAAAAAAAGGGGGCTTTGAACTCCGCTTTTCGAGACCGACTTTTATTGACCCCCGCCAGAATCCAGAACATAGTCAAAGGGATTCACCAAATAGTGTCGCTGCCCGACCCCCTCGCAGAAATAATCGAGCAACGCCAGCTTGCTAATGGGTTGAAAATTAAAAAAATAAGATCGCCCATTGGGATTATCTTCATGATTTTTGAATCTAGGCCTAATGTAGCTATAGAAGCATTTTGCCTCGCCTTAAAGTCAGGAAACGTCATCCTTCTAAAAGGGGGTCGAGAGGCAAGAAAAACGACCCAAATTCTCTATCAGATTCTTGAGACCGCCTGCCTAAACGGAGGAGGATCCAAGCACATGCTCTGGGGAATTGAAGATCCAAAAAGAAAAATCACCCAATTCCTCCTTCAACAGTCAAAACTCATTGACTTGGTAATCCCCCGCGGAGGACACCAACTGATCCAGTCTGTTTCTGAAACATCTCGAATACCCGTCATAAAAAATGACCGCGGCCTTTGCCATATTTACGTTCATCAGGACGCCCATCTGGATACGGCGGCTAAAATTATCCTCAATGCCAAAACCCAAAGGCCTGGAGTCTGCAATGCAATGGAAACTCTTTTAGTTCATGAAAAAATTTCGAAACAATTTTTACCCAAAGTGCATTCTCTATTAAGCTCTCATCAAGTTGAATGGAGAAGCTGCCCCAATTCCTTTAAAATATTAAAAAAGCTAGGGAACGTTAAAAAAGCAAAAAAACTTGACTGGGATCGTGAATATCTTGACCTCACCCTGAACTGTCGAATCGTCAACTCCATAGAAAAAGCCATCCATCATATCGACCTGCATGGATCTAGGCATTCCGAAGCTATCATCAGCAAATCTCGGTCTGCTGCTCAGCATTTTCAATCTAAAGTGGATGCCGCGGTAGTCTATTGGAATGCTTCAACTCGATTTACTGATGGACTTGAACTTGGATTAGGAGGGGAGTTAGGAATTAGCACTCAAAAGCTCCATGTCAGAGGCCCTGTTGGACTGCGCGAACTCACCTGCATTCGATGGATCATTAACGGACAAGGACAGGTTAGGATTTAATTTATGGTAATAGGAATTATCGGCTTAGGAAAAATGGGAGAAATTATTACAAAAGGCCTACTTAAATCCGACCCTACAACAGAGCTTTGGGGAACCACGCGATCGGAGAAATCCGCAAAAGAACTATCCGTACGACTATCCATTCCATGTCATACGGATAATAGAAAGCTAGCTAAAAATTCAGATATCATTATTCTTTGTACGAAACCACACCAGGCAGAAAAAGTTCTAAACTCCATTCAATCAGAAATGAGTTCCAACAAGTTGGTGATATCAATCTGCGCGGCCATTCAAACCGAGCAACTTTTCGAATGGTCAGGGCGTCAGGCCGCCATCATTCGCGCCATGCCAAACACACCCTGCCTCATCAGCCAAGGAATGACAGTGCTCTGCGCAGGCCAAAAAACCCCAGATGAACATCTGCAAATAGCTGAAAAAATTTTCTCCCACTTAGGAAAAACTGCCATCATCGACGAGTCTCAGATGGATGCAGCTACAGGGTTAAGCGGATGTGGCCCCGCTTATGTCTTTCTGATGATCGAAGCCCTCAGCGAAGCAGGGGTGAAGGTAGGCCTCCCTCGCCACACTGCAGTCTTACTTGCCGCCCAAACACTTTCAGGTGCATCCCAAATGGTTCTCACACAGAACTCCCATCCAGCTGCTCTAAAAGACGAGGTAACAACGCCAGCAGGCTGTACAGTTGATGGTCTCATGGCACTCGAAGAAGGCGGCCTCAGAGTCACTCTCATTAAAGCCGTCCTTGCAGCAACTCGAAGAAGTGAAAAATTAAGAAATTTTAAATAAAATTCACTGAACTATCAACTAAACTTGTTAAGTGTTTTACACTCTCCAGATTATAGCCTTCCTGAACAACACCTGAAATCCTTCCTCCGACTTTCTTGTGATCATTCATTTTTCCCCCAGTAGAGTCGACAGAGAGCATACGAAAAAAACTAAATTCCATAAAATCTTTAGTACTTCACAAAGAAGTTCAATTACTCGCAAGCTTGTACCCATAATTAATCGTAATTTCTTGGTCATGGGGGATTACCCTAACTGCAGTAATCGTAATTGTTCGCTTTTTAGCGTTCACCGTAAAATCAGCGTTAGATTCTTCACTATGATTATAAAGCGAGGTGTAGCCTAACCCTAAAGCGCATTTTCTCCCCTTAACCTCATACCTATATTCATTAATCACACTATCCCGGCACCGATAATAATCGGCCGAAGGAAGCTCAATATAAGGAGCAACCTCTATTATTTCGCCAACTTTTAGATTTTTTCTTGCATAAACTCCCCGCCCTTTTTTTCCGGCAGGAGCAACATAGCCTTTCTGACAAATAAGCATCGCCAACCGGTATCATATAATACATATTTTAACTAGATACTTTTACCAACTAACAGAAAAATCACCAGATTCGAATCAAACTCGCAATTGTCGGCGGCAAAAAATTTAGCTGATTTTTTGACTTATACGATGAACGAACAAGCCATCGCGAAGCTTGGGTTCAAACCAGGTCGATTTAGGCGGCATAATACCTCCACCGTCCGAAACATCCAGTACATCTTCTATTCTGGTTGGGTGAAGCGAAAAAGCTACCGCGGCATGTCCTTGGTCGATCCGATTTTCTAATTCAAAAATTCCACGAACTCCTCCAACAAAATCAACTCGCCTATCTACTCTCGGATCCCCGATTCCCAAAATCGGACCCAGAACTAAATCTTGCAATAAATTCACATCGAGCGCAGAGGGGCGATGCTGAGCCCGCTTTAGAATCAACGAAGTCCACCGTCGTTGAAAGTACATTCCGAAATTTCCAGAGCTAGGAACCGAATGGTCGCCAGGAAGAAGCTCAAAATGAACAGACAACTTTTCAAGAAATTCAGTGTCGCTCATTTGATTCAGATCTTTAACTACCCGATGATAAGGCAATATTCTTAACTCGTTGTCCGGAAATGCAACAGCTAGAAAATAATTATAATCCTCATCCCCTTGATGCCTCGGATTTCGAATAGCAAACTCTGATCTAACTCGACTCGCAGCCGCCGCGCGGTGATGCCCATCGGCTATGTATAAATTTTCAACCTTTGACTTAAACTGACCTATGAGGCCCTCAGGTTCAGATATAATCCACACAGTGTGCCTGATGCTATCGTTTGCGACAAAGTCGTAAACTGGATTTCCATTGCGATTCTTCTCTAATTCTAAGGCAACCTCATGACTGGCTCTATAAGCCAAAAAGACTGGACCTGTTTGTGCCGACAGGCCACAGATATGCCGAGTACGATCATCTTCCTTGTCTTTACGAGTTCTCTCATGCTTCCTGATTTGATTTGAATCGTACTCATCAATAGAAAATGTTCCAACGACCCCCGTTTGCTCATACTCTCCCATTTGGATACGATACAAATAGAGCGACGGCCGATCCTCCTCAAGAAAAGGACATGTTCTTATCAGGTCTTCAAAGTTACTCCGGGCTCTTAAATAAACCTCATCTGAGTAGGGCTCAATTTCGTTAGGTAAATCGATTTCTGATCGCGAAACATGCAAGAAACTATAGGAATCCCCAGCCGCAATCTGTCGAGCCTCTGCTCGACTCACTACGTCATAAGGAACAGCCGCAACCTGGGCCACTTTAGCAGAGTTAGGCCTCAATGCACAAAACGGACGAATCACAGACATTCTATTCACCCTCCTTGTTTCCGACAAAAATACCTACGTCTTCATGCTATAGCAAAAGAATGGAAATCCCGTGGCAAAATCTTCAGCCTGACACCCTTGAGAGTCTCATTGGAGAATTCATATCTCGTGAAGGTACCGACTACGGAATGATTGAAGTCTCATTCGAAACAAAAATGAGTCGGATTCTTGAGCTTTTAGAAGATCGGAAAATTGCCCTATTTTTTGACCCTGAGACAGAGAGCAGCACTTTTCGGGATATTACCCTAGGTTTATTTTAACGCTGCTGGCGGCGGTGAATCCGATTCTGGCACTGGCATCAGGCTCGGTTCTGCAGCTGGAATCTTCCCGACCTCTGAAGCGGGTGGGCCAGTGCCAATGACCGCAGGAAGAACACTTGGCATCATACTCGGAGATGAAAAAAGAGGCACTGGATAGGCCACAGGCTCTCGGCCCCCATGAGAGGAGTCTACCACAGGACTGGTTGACTGAGGCTCCTGTATGGGAATCATATCCTCCCCTGTAGCCTTCTGTAATAAAAATTCTTGCTTTACGTTTTCCCCGTTGCATTTCATTGAATTCGATAACTCTCCTGGTAGACTGATTTTCATTCCTGGAAAAATTAGATTTGGATCTTTTAGAACTCTAGAATTTAGACTCACTAAAGCTGCCAAGAGCCCGTCACTTCCATAAATATTCATATGCTTGTGCATGACTTGAAGTTTGTGAGCAATAATTCCAGTCAAATTATCTCCTAATTTCACTCTATACGAATCCAGGCAATCTCCCCCCATAGCATTTGATGCAGCCATCAGGGTCAACAGACACAGATAAGGAAATAATTTTTTAAGTTTAATGCATTTCATTTTATTGCCTTAAATATAAATATCCAAATATTTTAGAGTCTTCTTAGAACACCCTAGAGAACAGTTCGGACAATCACACCTAAACTTGAGGTAATATTAATAGATCTAATGTAAATATATAAAAACCAAGATTTATCGGTGACTAGGCAATAAATGGATAAGCATTGGGTACTCAATTTCAGTAAAACCCAACTTCAGTTCAGATTTTAGCTTTTAGCTTTGAACTCGAAAGGGGGAACTGAAATAAATAAAAGGAATAACCAAAAAAAGGTAACTGATCCTAAGGAATTAAATTCAGTCCAGTGACTCACTCCAAATATTTTGACAAACGGATTTTGAGATAACAACCACAACAGTCCAACGCTTACTAAGCCTGCCCAATAAAAAATGCCATAAAGCTTCTTCCGCGGCAACCTTAGATAATTAGGCATCGCCACCAAAGGAACTCCCACCACCAGTAAACTTCCCCACCTCCAAGAAAGGGGATTAAAAAGAAGAATAATCAAAAGCCATGGACTAACCCATTGTAGCGGAAAACTCTGGACGAAACTCAGTTTTTTTGAAAAATTTCCCACTATAGATGTCAAACAATAAAAGCAGAGGAGACCCACGAAAAATAGAACAGGAACGCCCACCCATAAATTCAAAACACAAAGGCGATAAGCGGTGCTCCATAGACTCTGATTCATATCGCTCATGAAGAGATCAGATGGTTGTCGTGCCAAAAGCGACAACCACGAAACAGTCAAATGACTCAATCCTTCATAACCAAAGTAAGATACAGGCAAAATAAACCCAAAAAAAATAGAACCCATTAAATAGCCTGATAAAAATTTAACTAATTCGAACTTACCATTTTTGAACGCCACAATAAAAAATGGCACTCCTAATATTAACCAAGGCAATTTAAACCATGGAAGACAACCCAACAAAAAAGATGAAAAAAATCGAGCTCGCGTCGCAATCCTAGAGGAAACAACTGCAACAAAAAGTAATGCAAACTCAATCTGTCCATAATCTAAAGTCTCCAAGAGACCTTTCCACGACAATAAGATCCCAACTAATAAAAGCCAAAAATCACTCCAAATTCGATAGGTCGATCCAAAAATTAATGCTGTGGCCCAAAGTACGACTGAGAACAGCTTAAAAAGCTTCCAGGCGTCGCAATCCTGAGTCGGCAACATTTGCAAAGGAACCAATACTCCCGGAGAATATTTATACGGAGAACCATCACTAGGAACGTAGGGATCAACATGGCTCCGTACTCGACTTATCGCTCTCCGATAAACCATAAAATCTCCAGGAATTTTATCTGATCCGCAGATAAAATTTGAAGAATGCCTAAAAAAAAGGACCACCGCGACAGTTGTAATTAGAGTCGTAGTCGCCCGTTTGACTGAACTTGCCATTTTAGTCTTTCCCGATCAGGATATAGAGCCCAATAAATATTAATACAAAAGAGAGTGCTATACCTTCAATTCTTTTCATGAAAAGTCCTGCCACACTTTTTTTAACTAAAAAATAAGCAATCATGCACCACACTGCAGTCATTACGAGATAAACAGAAATGATACCAATTTGATCCATTCCACTAGAAGTTGCAAAAATAGGAATATAGACACCTAGATTGTCACCCCCGTTTGCTACAACTACTGCGGTCAATCCCAAGACTCCGGAACCAAACGTAGGATTCACAGGTCTATCTTTAGATCGATATATGTAGTGAGAAAAAGTATTTTTTAGTCCTAGACAGAGTGGTATCAGCCCTAAAAGATTTAGCTTTTCACGAGGGACTAAAAGATCTCCAAGATAGGCGCTCCACAGACTCAGTCCTAAGATAGTCGAAATCCCAAGAAATTGAGCAAGGACAACTTTTCTAAAATTAAACTGAGGCTTTGAGAAAAAAAAGATCAGCAACAAAAAGTCATCGATGTTTGTCGCAGAAAAGCTCAAAATACCCATGACTACCAAATTCATTGCATGCCAAATCAAATTTGATCTCCAAAAAATATTAAATTTTTTTATTCTAGTATCAGGTCAGGTTTAACTACAAGCAAATCCCAAGCAAGCCTTTTTTTACAGAAATAACCTAGAGCCATGTCCGAATGGATGCTTGACCTCTTCGGCTCCATTTTGCTCCCTATAACGTCACTAGGGGAAATTTGACACCGCCTCATTCGACACAAATTCCCCTAAAAGACGCCCAATACGCGGGACAAAGGCCATGCCTAACCGTGGCAAGAAGTTTGCTTAAATGTGCAATTGTGGGAATGTTGTGCGTGGGGATCGTTTGTTTTCATTTCTAGGAAAGTTTAATCAAAAAATGGGGGAGTGCGTTATGAAATCCAAGTCTAAAAATTCCACGATACTCAGGGGAATGTTGCTTCTCATGAGCCAAAACACCCAAGCTGACACAATTGTATCACCGACAGCGGCTTTAGCGCCGACCGTATCAACGGTTGCAGGAGTCCCAATAAATTCAATTGCCGCAACCAATCATCCCATTAAGGAAACCCTTCAGGAAAAGCTCGCCCTCACTTACTTTGGCGTCTATCGAGGCGCCTCTCTCAGTGACCTGGGCAACTCACTTCAACCCGACACGAATGGTCAGCTAGATCCGACAAGTCCCCAGTCCCTAGAAAATATCATCACAGCAGGGTATCGCATCAGCAAAGACTCCATGATTGGCATTAATACTCACTTCTACTACTTTCCTATTGGCCATCCCGCTGGGGCAGGCCAGAGCTTACAGATGTGGGATCCTTCTGTGGTTCTCTCAAAATCTGGACTAGTGGATCAAGGAGGATTCAAACTTAACGCTAAATTGACCGTTCAACTTCCGATAACTTCAGTAGATATTCTTCAAACTCATCACTTTGCAGCAACTATTCAACCTGCACTTATTGGGAATTACGACATTCCAAAAACTAACTTAAGTATTGGTTTTTTCTCATTTATTACAGCCTATATCCCGACGAACAAAACACCAGAAAACTCTCGCACTTATAAAATTTATTTAGCTCCAACTGCAAACTATCAGCTATCTAAAACCCTTGCAGCTACCTTATGGGTTGACCTGTTCCAGGTGACTCGGAATCAAGGCACAGGATTCTTTTCAGGAATGTCGAATTACACAGTTGACATTGAACCTGGAATTTCTTGGGATATAACAAAAAACATCTCAATAAATCCAATGATCAATTTCTATCCCGCCACTCCGACATTAGCAGCAACATCCTTGCAAGCAATTATTATTGCAAAAGCGTTCTAGATGATTCGGGGGCTGATACCTTGTTTTTGGCTTCAATCCACTTTGAAAAATATTTGGTACTGCGATTGAGATTGAGCCTCAATATGGCCCCCATTATATTTTTACCCCGAACCTGGTCCAGCCGCTGTTTAACTAATAACAGGTGACGAAGAAGTGCCTGGGAATTTTCATGGGAAGAGTAGAGATGTCGTAAAATTTCAAACCCATTCTTCTGATGAGTATTCCAGAGAATTTCATCGCTATAAATAGCTATCGCTTTTTTAGAAAATTCACCGGGATCACCCCCTATTTCTCCTCCCCAAGAGAAATTCCCATACATTCCCTCAGCTCCTACAGGGGTAGTCACAACTGGAACACCAGACCACCATCCATCGGTAATCTTCCCCTTGATTCCCGCCCCATACCGCAAGGGAGCCAAATTGACCCGATGTTGGCGCAATACCTTAAACTGATCAAGAACCGGACCCACCACGTGAAATCCTAGATCGCGATGAGTAAGCTGCATCGCAGATTTCGAAGGATAGGCACCATAAATATACACCTTCGCCTGAGGTAACCCTTGTCGAATGAGAGGCCAAATTTCTCGGCGAAACCAAATCATTCCATCCATATTCGGGGAATGCCTAAAATTACCAATCATCGCAAAATCCCTTCGCTCGGTAAATCCTGGGCAATCTTCAGGGCTAGGATAATGAAATCGAGACAGTAAAAATAACGACGGATCAAGCTTCAACTCTTCAGTAACAAGCTGGATCTCAAAATCAGAAACAATGAGGGTACTATCGCATCTGAGTATAGAAGAAACCTCCCGAAGCATCACATCTGAAACCAAATTAAAATTACAATTCTTAGCATCCACAAGTGTCATTCCAGACTGAATGGCAAGCTGCCTCCCTTTTCGAAGAAAATGCAAATCCTGGGTATCAAGAATTCGAACAGCTTCTGGGCACTGCTCCTCGACTCGCCAACCAAATTGCTCCTCCATCATAAACTGATCAAAAATTACAAAATCTGGCCTTAAATCCTGAATAAACCTGTCAAAGATTTTATCATTTGCCTGAATTTTGAAAACAGAAACACCTGCTTGCTCAATCTTGACCGAATGAGAACTCTCCGCTGATGGGGAGGCAAAATTAACTTCCCATTGAGCCTTTAGAAAAGTATTGATGAGGTTCCAGCTCCTGAGACCTGCTGCAGATGACTGGGGTTCAGGCCAAATATGCCCAATGATCAGAATTCTAGGCCATAAATTCTCAAGAGAGTTCACAGGGACCTAATTCCTTCTAAAATGAGAACGGGTTTCGAGCTCTGCCGAGAAAGGTCAAGGTCAACAATCAGGTCTAAAGTCCAATCATTATGCCCCAGCGGATCAATCAAAATTTGTTGAATCGACCATTTTTCTCCCTCCTTATCAGGCCGAATCAGGGTGTTGCTAGGTGACCTAGCTCGGGTATCCGTACAAATCCTAGAGTGATCTGAGGAATAATACCCTTCCAAACATAACGCCATCTTATCAACTGACCATACAGTTTCAGACTGGCTGTCTACGCAGTGGATGATCGAAATAGCTGTTTCATAATCCTTTGATGCAATGGCTCTCAAAACACGAAATATTTCATTCCCTACAAGGACTCTGAACTCCTTAATATTACTGACAATATCTTTTTTTCTGGCATCTGATTCCAGACTCGAACCTACTTCGGACGTCTCCAGCTTAATCCAATTTGGATTTTTCAACCGCTCCCACTCGTCAATTAAGGAAGAATCCACCTGCCTCACCATAGAACCCAGATAATCGATCACACCAAAAACTTCATCTGACTTAAAACTGTCTGGAACAGTTTGCACCAAAGTTTTATAGACATCGGATAGATATCTTAATAATAACCCTTCAGCCCTCTGCAGCTGATACTCCCTGATGTACTCTGCAAAAGAATGAAAACTCTCATACATCTCTCTCGCTACAGACTTGGGCCGGACATTTTCCTGACCTACCCATGGATGCGCAGCTGAAAAAACATTAAAAGTATCATAGATAAAATCACGCCTAGGTTTTGGATATTCGAGCTTCTCAAGCTCAGCTATACGGTCATCATACTCGACCCCATCAAGCTTCATTTCCTGCATTTTCTCGTCCTTGACGCGATCGAGCTGTTTCCTCAAAATAAGATCCGGATTTTCCAAAATGGATTCTACTAAGGTCACCACATCGAGGGCGTAGTCTACATGAGACTGATCCAAAAGTTTTAACGAATCTAACAAGTAAAGGCTGAGGGCGTGATTCAATGAAAAATCTTCCTGGAGATCTACATTCACCCGAAGTGGCTTCATCTGAATAATACGCCTCTCCACAAGGGATCTGAACAGTTGGAACGCAACTTTACGAATTTGCTTTTTAGTATGGAGATTCTCGTGACAATCTCGTACTAATTCTTGCATTGCCTTGCAGCCGTCTTCGTTCGAACGACTCAAAACATTCAACAAAACACTATGAGTCACTTTAAACCTGGAAACCAACGTTTCAGGTTGACCAGAAATAAGCCGCTCAAATGTATCACGCGTCCAAAGCACAAATCCTTTTTCGGGAGGCTTCCGCTTCACTAATTTCCGAGTCTTTTTTGGATCACCAGAAGCCTTCTGTTCGAGACGTAGATTTTCAATCACATGCTCCGGAGCCTGCACTACCACAAACCCCTGATTGTCAAACCCTTTGCGCCCAGCTCTCCCGCTAATTTGTTGAAAATCACGGACTGTTAAAATTCCAGATTTTTCTCCATCAAATTTACAGAGCCGCGTCAACAATACAGTTCGAATAGGAACATTCACTCCCACACCCAAAGTGTCTGTTCCACAAATGAGCTTCAAAAGCCCTTTTTGCGCAAGTCGTTCAACTAATACTCGGTACTTAGGCAGTAGTCCGCCGTGATGAATACCAATTCCATGCCTTATTAATTTTTTTATCTCCTTACCGTATGGACTCGAAAAACGAACATCCTCTAGATTACGATCAATTTCCCTTTTCTCATCCTTTGTACAAATATCTATACTAAGAAAATTTTGTGCTTCCTCGGCACACTCTCGTTGAGTAAAACTAACCAAATAAATAGGAGTCCGCCCGAGCTTTGTCAGCTTTACCACTGTTTCATGAAGAGGGGTTTCTATATATTCAAAAGTTAAAGGAACTGGCCTCTCATTTGAATAAACGACTTTGGTTTCACGATGATTCAGTTGGGTCATGCAAATCTCAAAAGGCCGGGTATCGCCCAAAGTTGCCGACATTAAAAGAAAACGCGTATTCGCTAAAGTCAACAATGGGATCTGCCATGCAGCGCCACGTTCTCGATCAGAATAGTAATGAAACTCATCCATAATAAGATCTGAAATACGAGCATTTCTACCATCCCGCAACGCCTCATTAGCAACAATCTCAGCCGTACAACACAAAATCAATGCATCTGAGTTAACCGCTGCGTCACCGGTAATCATTCCAACATTTTCAGGCCCAAAATCACGACAAAGAGCTAGAAACTTCTCATTCACGAGGGCTTTGATTGGACTTGTGTAAATTGACCTTTTGCCTAATGACAAGGCATTAAAATGCAACGCTGTGGCAACCAATGACTTGCCCGAACCTGTAGGTGTGTTCAAAATTACATTCTTCCCAGAGAAGAGTTCCAGTATTGCCTCTTCTTGTGCTGGATAAAGTTCCAGTTTACATTCAGAAACGAAGTCCAAAAACCCATCTAGTATTTTCTCGGATATCTGATCGGAAGAATCACTAGATTGTGGTGGTAGACGGCGAGCCAGGGGCCAGTTCATTTCTCCTCCATAAGTACGTTTTATCCGTGTGAGTCGATCCATTAGGGTAGGAAAATAAAAAATTCTACCTTGTGCACCCAATCTTAAATATGGCTAAATATATTTGCCATGAAAATTATAGTCGCCGAACATGCAAACTGCGGTACGACTCCTATACCTCGTGATGAATATTGGGTCAACCCCAATGCAGAGGCCGGAGAAATAACGCTTTCACGAAAGGTAAAGCCTTACGGATTAAGGCAACTAAAAAACGGACTAACACCCAAACAAGGGGAGTGAATTTCAACGATTGATTTCAGGTCTAATGTTCAACTTCTTTCGAAAAAAATTAGGCAAAAGACGGACAATCTTTCCAATCAAACTATATTTTAGTGTTCGTCCGAACCACACTCCCATAAAAATATCACTCGAAGGTATTCGCAGATGGGCGCAATAAATGACGAGAGGAGTCAATGGAATGGGCATCAAAATAAGGGCAGTCAGGCCCAGAATACCATGATTTAATAGTATTTCATTACCCCAACTCAGCCCTAAGTGCAGATCAAAATATTTCCAAAAATATTTAAAATAGTGCTCATTTTTTAGAATTTCACTTAAAATAAAACCACCAATAGCAGAGCCTGCACCTATCGCGAGTGGAATTTTCATCCAATAGGATGGTTTAACAAGAACTGATAGAACTAAAATTAAGTCCATCGGTATAACGGCTACAAATAGAGCCAGAATTGCAATAAAATGAATGAGAGGCAGGTACCATTTTTTTTCAACAAAATTAGAAAACCAAGTAAAAAACTGAATGATTGTACGTTTTAACTTCATATTAAAAAAACCTAAAGTATTTACCCAGCATTCATTTCCTAAAGTAATGACAGGTGTAACCGCCTGGATTTTTCTTAAGGTACTTTTGATGATAAGGTTCAGCGGGATAAAACCGCTTCGCAGGAAGTATCTCTGTAACAATAGGATCCCTCCATCTCCCTGATTTTTCCAATTCAAATTTAGATTTTTCCGCAAGCATTCTTTGTTCTTCCGTCAGATAAAAAACACTTGACCTATACTGCGTTCCCTTGTCATTACCTTGCAGGTTAAGTGTCGTGGGGTCATGCATTTTAAAAAAACAATTTAAAATCTCTAAGTAACCTACAATTTTCCGATCAAAAACAATTTGAACGGCTTCAGCATGACCTGTATTTCCCATTTTAACAAATTCATAAGTAGGACAATCTAATGTTCCGCCACAATACCCTACCTGAGTATCGATTACGCCTGGAACAATTCTAAATAGTTCTTCCGCCCCCCAAAAACAGCCGCATGCTATAACTGCTCTTTCATAGTGCTCTACAAAAAGCGGTAAATACTGCCCGTAACCCTCGTCAAGAAGGCGATCAACTGAAATAAACTTCAAAGCGGATGAATTAATGCAAAATCTGACCCCTGAAGGTGCAGGGCCATCGCCAAACAGGTGTCCTAAGTGAGAGTCACCGTGCTTAGAACGAACTTCCACTCGAGTCATAAATGATAGTGAGCCATCCTCAATTTTGAGAATATTCTCATCTTCAAGCGCTCCGCTAAAACTGGGCCAACCAGTACCTGAATCAAATTTATTCAACGAGCAGAAAAGTGGTTCTCCGGAAACTATGTCAACGTAGATTCCAGCATCTTTCTTGTTCCAGTACTCATTTTCAAAAGGAGGTTCCGTGTCTGAACACTGAGTCACTCGATACTGGAGAGTGGTCAGCATAGCCTTAAGGTCGTTATTTTTCACTTTTTTTTTGTCTGACATAATTTCCTCAATAGTAAATCAAAAATTTCTATATCACATAAACTGACAGCAATTATAAATCTTACAAATTTATGCCGTTCGTCATCTGTAATGATCCATGTCATTACAAATATCATCATTCACTTGCATGTGAAACCAAAACCCTCTATCGTTTTGCACCAGACTAACCCTTTATTTTCTGACGGAGGTAAATATGAGCTTTATTGACCCTCACATCCATATGGTTTCAAGAACAACGGATGACTACGAAAAGATGGCAATTGCCGGTTGCGTGGCAGTGGGAGAACCAGCATTTTGGGCTGGATTTGATCGTACTTCACCCTACTCATTTTTGGATTACTTTCACCAACTCACAGAATTTGAACCCAAGAGAGCTGCAAAGTATGCCATCCTGCACACAGCATGGATCTGCATGAATCCCAAAGAATCTGAGAACCTCAACCTCTCTCGTGAAGTAATTGGCTTAATTCCAAAATTTTTGTCTTTTCCCAATGTAATTGGAGTAGGTGAAATCGGCCTTAACAAAATAACACCGAATGAAATTAAAATATTTGAAGAGCAGATCAATCTAGCTATAAAGTACAATCAATTGATCATGATTCATACTCCTCACCTGGAAGATAAATTAAGAGGAACCAATATCATTTTGGATATTCTTAAAAACCGAAGTGACATCGATTCCGATCGTGTTTTAATAGATCATGTCGAGGAAATTACTGTCCAAAATGTCATCGATCAGGGCTTTTGGGCAGGTATGACACTTTATCCTTATTCTAAAATCAGTATCCCTCGCGCAATTGATGTCATTCAAAAATTTCAGGGAGAAAAACTAATGGCGAACTCCGGAGGAGACTGGGGTCCTAGCGATCCACTTGCAGTCCCCAAGCTTCAATTAGAAATGAAAATCAGAAGCTACTCTCCTGAATTGATTCAAAAAGTCACCTACCATAATCCGGAGAAATTCATGTCTAAGTCCGGGAAATTTAGTATTTCATCTAATGTGGCACCCTGTCTATTGCCTAACCTATCCAATGAAGCGATTTGACCCCAGCCCAAGTAGCATTTACTTAGGCTACTGCACGAATGTACATCCTGGGACCTCAGTAGAGGCTGTAACTCAGAGAATTGGAACGGACTGCGTTGCAGTACAAAGTAAAATTAATATGGAAATTAATTTTGGAATTAGCCTCTGGCTCTCTTCTAAATCTGTTGTCGAATTCAAAAACAAGAGTTCGTTACTAAAACTAAGACACGCATGTAAACTATATGGAATTAAAATATTTTCTTGGAATTCCTTCCCATTTTCAGATTTTCACCAAGACTTGGTAAAATCAAAAGTTTACCGTCCGAATTGGTCTGAAGATTCAAGACTTAAGTACACCCTGGAACTACTGGAACTAATCGTCCAATTATCTTTGCTAGATTCTCCCCCCTCCGCTGACCTGAGGCACTTAGAAATTAGCATTTCAACTCTCCCTATTGCCGACCTGCGGGCACAACTCAGTCAGTCTGAAGTCCTAAAATCTGTGGAACACCTGGTTCAATTTGCAGAAGTCGCCTATGGACTTGAGAGAAAGTTTAACCTAAAAGTACATTTAGACCTTGAACCTGAGCCACTTTGCTTCATGCAAACGAGTCGCGATGTTATTTCTTTTTTTAAAAACTTTCTCCTCCCTATAGGAATCAATCAGCTGAAACGGAATCTGAGTGTGACTGCGAGACAAGCAGAGTCCATTTTACTCGACAAACTTCGTGTTTGCTATGACACCTGCCACGCAGCAATTCTCTTCGAGAGCCCGAAAGATATATTAGCGAACTACGATTCACTGGGCGTTCAGGTTGGAAAAGTTCAACTCAGTTCGGCAGTAGTTTTTTACCCTACAGACTCAAATGCGGACGACTCTATCCATCTCCTGAACCAACTGGCAAACGATCGTTATCTACACCAAGTTATCGGGAAGAGCCCAAATGACCAGTTTGAATCCTTTCCTGACCTCCCCAACGCCCTATCAGCTTGGTCGAACCAAAAACCTCTTCTTGACGAATACCGAATCCATTTTCATGTTCCAATTTTTTTGGACCATTTTGGCCCCTTGGGAACTACTCAGAGCCACATTCAATTGCTAGTTGAACTAGGAAAAACCCGATTTATTACCTCCCATTGGGAAGTAGAGACCTATACCTGGCCTTCGCTTCCACAAGAATTTAACAAGGGTGAACTCTCAGACCAAATTGCCAGAGAAATAAATTGGTTTCACGAACTATCGAAATCCTGAAACAGAACAATGGGTGTGGGAGCAGTCAAATTATGGACCCTGGTAAAATTAGGGCTTACCTAGAATTAGGTAGAGTTGCAAATTTACCTACAGTTTTAAGCAATTCAACTGTGGGTTTTATATTGGGAGGAGGACAACCTATGGAAAACCCACTAAAATGGGCTTTAGCAGCACTGACTTCCATGTGTCTCTATGAAGGCGGAATGGTTTTGAATGACTACTGTGATTTTTCAATTGACCTACTGGAAAGGCCTGAGCGCCCCCTCCCATCTGATCGGGTTTCTAAAACTCAAGCGCTTGTCATTGCCTCTACTTTTTTCAGTATTGGAATACTAGGAGTGTTACTCACTTTTCCCCGGGGGACACTCTTCGCAATCATTCTTTTACTGATGATAGTCGTTTACAATAAGTATCATGCGGCCTCAGATTACTCCCCCATTCTAATGGGGTGTTGTCGTGGCTTTATCTACCTTCTATCCGCCTCCGCCGGTGGATATAAAAACGGCCTGAAGTCTCCCCTATTGATGGCAATTGCCTTAACTTTTTATGTTTCTGGGATCTCCTTCGTAGCTCGAAGCGAGATGAGTCAAGAGGACAAAAAAGGAATTTTGAGAATAGATCAAATGGGCTTCCTTTTGATCTTTGTAGCTCTTGGTTTCCCCGGAAACCTTCCAGGAACCGGATACTTCATTTTTATTCTCGTATTTGCAGTCACCCTAGGATGGATACTTCAAAATGGCATTCAAGTCCTGAAAAAGAAGAAAAAAAAAGCAATCGGCCATATGCTTGCTAGCCTGAGTTTATTTGACGCATTAATCTTTTCAAAAATAGATAATAGCCTAGGCATTGGAATATCATTATTGTGTTTTTTTGGAGCCTACTTTTGGCAAAGGCAGGTTCGATGCACATGAAATCTACTGCTGTCATTAACATCGCCGGACTTTCTTGGAGTGTTCTGAATAAAATTCCATCATTGTTGAAATTTTCGAACAACTATCAAGCTAATAAAATCCAGCCAGTTTTTCCTGCTTTAACATGCTCCGCCCAATCCACTTATCTTACTGGTCTTCTGCCGAACAAACATGGAATTGTTGGCAATGGTTGGTTCTTTAACGAATTATCTCAGATTTTTTTTTGGCGACAATCAAATCATTTAGTCGCCGGAGAGAAAGTTTGGGAGGCAGCTCGAAAGTTAAATCCAGCTTTTCGTTGTGCCAATTTATTTTGGTGGTATAATATGTACTCATCAGCCGATTACTCCGTAACACCTCGCCCCATCTATAGATCTAATGGTTTGAAGTTCCCGGATATTTCTACTGAGCCTCCAGAACTTCGCGAGATTCTACAAAGGGAGCTTGGGCAATTTCCACTTTTCCAGTTTTGGGGTCCAGCAGCTAATATCACCTCAAGCCGTTGGATCGCCCGAGCAAGCCAAATGGTATTCGAAAAATACAAGCCCAACCTTAGTCTCATTTACCTTCCCCACTTAGATTATTGCCTACAACGAGAAGGGCCCAATGGTCCTACGGTCAGGAAAGAACTAATTGAAATTGACCGCGTTTGTGATGAACTCATTCAATTTTTCAGATCAAATCAAACTCAAATTATTTTTCTCTCCGAATACGGCATTAACCCAGTCAACCAAGCTATTCCCATCAACCGAATTCTCCGAAGAAAAGGTTGGCTTCGAGTCAGGATCGAATGCGGCGAAGACCACCTAGACCCCGGCATTTCTGATGCATTTGCAGTCGCTGACCATCAAATTGCACATATTTACATTCAGAACCCAAACCTAGTTCGAGCCGTTCGAGAAGAACTTGAAAAAACGCAGGGGATAGAAAAAATTTTAGACAAGAGCGAACAAGAACTAATGGGAGTGTCTCATCCAAGAAGTGGCGACCTTGTTTTAATTTCTAAAATGGATCACTGGTTTTCCTATAAGTATTGGCTAGATGACAAAAAAGCACCCGACTATGCTCAAACAGTTGATATCCATAAAAAACCAGGCTACGACCCGGTAGAATTATTTTTAAACCCTAAAATGACGTTCCCGAAACTAAACGTATTGAGAAAAATTATACGCAAAAACCTTGGTTTTCGGTATTTAATGAACGTTATTCCCTTAGACGATACATTGGTTAAAGGCTCCCATGGAAGGCAAAATATTCCTTTAGAGTATTGGCCTGTTTTTTTGTCCGAGAGAGTTGATATTAGGTCCCTTAAAACCCCAACTCTTCAAGGCACTCAAATAAAAAGCATAATCCTACAACACGTCTTTGAATAGTAAGGAAATGAGAGTCGTATTATGAAATCACAGGATATTCAGTTGAATTATAAAATTTCAGTTAATTTCGATTATCGGCTTATTTTTAGCGAGGGTGTCTTCTCAAAAGACAACTCTACGTTAGACAAAATCCTTAATGAAGGCAGCGCTCAGGGAGGCCGCCCTCGTAGCTTAGTTTTTCTGGACGAAGGACTTAGCCTTGCCCATCCCGGGCTCCGAAAAAAGATAGAGGATTATTTTTTCCACTACAGAGAGTCACTCACTCTTACAGGCTCACCCTTGTTAATCCCAGGAGGTGAGAAGTCTAAACAGAATATTTCACTTTTTAAATGGGTGATTGAATCAATACAGAATGCAAATATTTGCCGACATTCATATGTTATTGTAGTCGGCGGAGGGTCTGTTATTGACTTAGTGTGCTTCGCAGCCAGCATCGTTCATCGTGGGATACGGCAAATTCGCATTCCTTCTACCGTCTTAGCTCAAGATGACGCTGGAATTGGAATTAAAAACGGGATTGATGCATTTAATCAAAAGAACTTTTTAGGATCTTTTTATCCCCCTTTTGCTGTTATTAATGATGCCCAATTGCTTTCAACTCTCAGTCAAGAAAATTGGATCTCTGGAATCGCTGAAGCAGTTAAAGTAGCCCTCATTAAAGATCCTGAATTTTTTGATTGGATCTTGAAAAACTTATATCCACTAAAAAACAGGAATTTAGAGGCCATCAGAAAGCTCATCCAAAGGTGTGCAGAACTTCATCTACTTCACATTAGAACTTCTGGTGACCCCTTTGAAATGGAGTCTGCCCGCCCCCTAGACTTTGGGCACTGGACTGCCCACAAATTAGAAACTCTTTCAGACTATACAATTCCGCATGGCCATGCAGTAGCAACAGGCATGATTCTCGATCTTTTTTATTCCAAAAGAATGGGATGGACATCTGCAGCTGATGTAGAAAAAATATCAAATTGTTTGAGCCAGCTTGGATTCACCCTTTGGCAACCCCTTTTGCTTAAAAAAAATCCAAAAACTTTAAGGTACCTCATTCTAGATGGGTTGAACGAATTTAAAGAACATTTGGGTGGAATACTTAACATTACCCTACTTAAAAGGGTGGGAGAACCATTCCAAGTACAGCAAATCGAGGAAGACCAGATCATCGCAGCAATCGATGAGTTTCGGAACGAAACAACTTGACGGCCACTTCAGGGGAGGGCATTCGGCTTTAAGAACTTTGAAAATCATCGACTGAGATGGACCACCGGATTTGGGTGTGAATTTATTTTTTAAAACTATGGCGGAGAGAAAGAGATTCGAACTCTTGAGGCGGTTTCCCGCCTGCTCCCTTAGCAAGGGAGTGCCTTCGGCCACTCGGCCATCTCTCCGCGTGTGGACGAACTACAAAAATATCCTACCCCTATAACATAGTCACTGAACAAACTGCAACAACGGACATTTTACCTCGAGCCCTCGAAGAAGCCATTCAATTATTTTTATACTATCGCCAGATTCTTAACATATTTGAATAGGCGGCATCTCCAAGTTAGACTATAATACTTCTACCCAGAGAGCGTTTTGGAGTATGTCTGCTGGAGGAAATAGTCAGTGAATTTTGAAATTTGGTTCAACAGTCTTCATCCTGAAATTCCCGGTTTTTCCGTTGCGGCTGTTTTAAGCTTAGTGGCAGACGGCGCGACGGTTCCCTTTATTGCTCGATACCGCAAGGAACAGACAGGAAGCATTAACGAAGTTGCAATTCTAGCCGTCATTGACGGTAAAGAACGATGGGATTACCTCATCAAGCGACAGGAGTTTATTCTTACTGAGATTGATCGACAGAAAAAATTAACACCTGAACTCCAGGCGCAAATCTCATCTACCTTTAAAATTGAGCTCCTTGAGGATCTTTACCTTCCCTATAAACAAAAGAGAAAAACCAAGGCAGCTGCTGCTAAAGAGGCTGGGCTTCAGCCACTTGCGGATTGGATCTGGAATTGCGGCCACGGCACAGAAGCCCCTCATCCAGGACAAACCCTAGAGTTATGGGCGTTTACCTTCCGAAACGAAGCAAAAGAAATTCCTGATGCAATGACTGCAATTGCGGGCGCCCAAGATATTTTAATCGAACGATTAGCCGAGACCCAGGAGCTTCGGCAAAAAGTCCGCGATGAGCTGTTTCAAAAAGCTGAAATTCGAACAACTCAATCAAAAAATGCGAAGCCTAATAGTAAATTCGAAAATTACTTCGATTATCATGAGTCGATACAATCACTTCTTCAACCTCAAAATTCACACCGATATTTAGCTGTTAAACGAGGGTGGACCGAGGAAGAACTTACTCTTGTCATCTCAGGACCTACGGATGACGAAGAGTTCGATGGCCGCCTGATTCAGTTTTTTGAAGCTGCAGCCTGCACAGTAACAGACTCCCCTGGTACTGCTATTTTGCTTAAATCAGCTCGTTTAGCATATAAAACTCATGTATTGACGAGTATTGAAAATGAAGTGCATAAATCCTTAAAAGAGGTAGCCGACGATGCGGCTATTCGTGTTTTTGTAGATAATGCAAGAAAGCTTCTCCTGGCTTCCCCATTTGGCTCGAAAGCTGTACTAGGGATCGATCCAGGTATTCGAACTGGCTGTAAGCTAGCCGTAGTCGATGATACGGGAAAATACATCGCAAGTACTGTTATTTTCTTGAACTCTGAAGCAGGCAAAGAAAAGGCAAAAGGTCTTTTAGTAGAGGTTGTAAAAACGGGACACATTTCGGCTATTGCAGTTGGAAATGGCACTGCAGGTCGTGAGGCAGAAGCTTTTGCTCGAGCGGCGATGAAGGACAACCATATGACAGTGCCCGTCGTTATGGTTAGTGAAGCTGGCGCAAGCGTTTATAGCGCCAGCGAAGCGGGTCGAGAAGAATTCCCTGATTTAGATGTTACAGTAAGAGGCGCAATTTCGATCGCAAGAAGGCTTCAAGACCCTCTTGCAGAACTAGTTAAGATTGACCCTAAGAGCATTGGAGTCGGCCAATATCAACATGACGTTTCTCCAAATTCCCTCAAAAGAAGCTTAGCTCAAGTGGTGGAACTTTGCGTCAACCAGGTGGGTGTCGACATCAACACGGCTTCCTATCACCTACTTGCCTACGTTTCTGGAATCGGCCCCGGTCTGGCCAAAGCCCTGGTAGAACGCCGAGCACAGCTCGGACTGTTCCAGTCGAGAGATGACCTGCTCTCTGTCAGCCGATTTTCAAAAAAATTATTCGAGCAGGCGGCTGGGTTCCTAAGAATCCCTAACAGCTCGAATCCACTTGATAAAACTGGCGTTCATCCTGAAAATTATCCTAAACTTGAAGCCTTTGCTAAAAAGCTCGGGAAAAACATTAAAGATCTGATGGGAACAGGCGTTTCTTTTCTCAAACAAGATTCTACTTTTCGCGAAGAAATCGGACAGTTTACTTTTGACGATATTATTAAGGAGCTTGAAAAACCAGGAAGAGACCCCCGTGATGAATTCGCCCATTTCCAATATAGAGACGATATTCACGAGCTTAGAGATTTAGTGCCTGGTATGATCTGCCCTGGAATCGTCACAAACGTAACTAATTTTGGGGCTTTTGTTGATGTTGGCGTCCATCAGGATGGCTTGGTTCATATATCGCAACTCAGCGATAAATTCATCAAAGACCCCAAAGACCTTGTCAGTCCAGGAGATCGCGTTAAGGTTCGAGTACTTGAGGTCAATGTTGAAAAATGTCAAATTTCATTTTCGATGAAAAATGTTATAGAAAAACAAACTCCTGCAAAATCTATTGTGATTCCGACCATTCAACCTCAATTAGCAAAACCACCCCGACCTGCTGAAAAAAGACCTGTAATTAGCAACGGACCTGTAATCGCACCTGTACCTACCCTTTCCACGCAGAACAATATGATGCATTCTCGAGACCCTATGAGCCGACCCATTCAACCTAGAAAACAGCCCAAGAAATCGAGAGAAGCCTTTAATAATCCTTTTGGCGGATTAGCCACTCTACGGGGAACTCTCAAACCACGGTGAAGTTATGACACCTTCTCAAACTATTTTCTCCGAACAATCCGACCTACCTAAGTGGGTTGAAATTCCAAAAATTCAGGGTCGAATCCTGATTGGTGGAAAAATAATTGATCAGGGATTTGACAGCAAACCGGTTCATAGCCCCTGCTCTTTTCAAGATAAGAATGGCTCGCTCGTTTCTCCCGAGATTGGATTCACTCCTCAAGTGGATAGCGACTGTTTTATAAAAGCTATAGAAGCAGCTTCTCAAGCTTGGGCAAAGGGTAGAGGTGAGTGGCCTAGCTCCCGTATGGACGAGAGAGTCGCTGCAATCATTAATCTTCGAGATCAGATCATACCCATGCGAGAACTCATCTGCAAATTGCTCATGTGGGAAATCGCTAAACCCTGGCAAGACGCTCAAGCAGAATTCGATCGCACCATCGTTTACATGAATGATACAATCGAAGCAACTAAACAGCTTGATAGAGACTGCAGTCGAATTCAGTTTTCTAGTGGAATTATGGCTCAGATACGTAGGGCCCCATTAGGGGTCACTCTTTGCATGGGGCCATTCAATTATCCATTTAATGAAACTTTTGCTACCCTCATTCCTGCACTGATTGTGGGTAACGTTGCTGTCGTAAAACTTCCCCGATTCGGCCAATTATTATGGGACGTCCTTCTGCCTGCCTTCAAAAACTGCCTCCCTCCAGGAGTCATCAATATCGTAAACGGAACTGGCAGAAAAATAATTGCTCCCGCTATCAAAACTGGAAAAGTCGACGTTTTGGCTTTTATTGGCTCTAGTTCCGTTGCAAATCAGATTAAGCAATCACACCCTCAAGCTCATCGTTTTCGTAGTATTTTAGGGCTAGATGCTAAAAATCCCGCAATTATTTTACCCGATGCTGACCTGGATTTGGCTGCTAGCGAATGCGCAAAAGGTGCTTTATCCTTTAATGGACAACGATGCACGGCATTAAAAATACTTTTCGTAAGTCGAAAAATCTCAAAAGAATTTATCCATATCTTCACCCAAAAAGTAGAAAATCTAATTTCCGGCCTTCCATGGGACAAAGACGTCATCATTACCCCACTTCCAGATTTAAACAAACACCTTCAACTGACTGAGTATCTAGAAGAAGCTGTTCAAAAGGGAGCCAAACTCTGCAATCCTCACCCGGGAGGTCAAACTATTGGCTCTCTTTTTTTGCCAGCAATTCTATCGCAAGTCTCGTTAGATTCTAAAATATCTCGGGAAGAACAATTTGGACCCATAGTTCCTATAGTCGAATATGACTCCATCGAAGAATTTGAAACTTATGTCGTGAACTCCCCCTATGGAATGCAGGCGAGTATTTTTGGATCTAAACCCGATAGTATCGGCCAACTCATAGATATTCTAGCAAATCAAGTTTGCCGAATCAACTTGAACTCACAGTGCCAGCGTGGCCCAGATGTGTTTCCGTTTACCGGAAGAAAAAGTTCGGCTGAGGGAACTTTAAGCGTTACTGACGCTCTTCGTTCCTTTAGCATCCGATCTATGGTAGCAGCTAAACAAGACAACACCGGAAGACAAGTCATTCGAGGAGTGCTCGACGGAGATCACTCTAGGTTTTTGACCACTCATATTGTGCTTTAAATCAACCAGGAGGAAATTCGATGTTCAATCAAGAGTACGTGAAAAGAGTCGTCGGAGCATTGCTGGGCGCTGCAATTGGAATTCCAAGCATTGCATTTGGCTTTTATTTAACTTATCAAATCGTGACTACCTTAGGTAATTAAGGCAGGGTATCTCCCGATTCATTTTTAAATAGTGAAGATATGATCGTATCACACAACTCTGTCTTGTTCGCAGGGCCGAATTTAAGCATCGGCTGATTTTGCCTAATAACCCAAACTTGATTTTGGTCTGACTCTGGACCAAAACCCTTCCATAGTGGGTTTGCTATGACTGCATCTACCTGTTTTTTATTCATCTTTTTATTTGCCCGCTCAATAATTTCAACCTCAGTGCCACTCTCAGCAGCAAAAGCTATCACTTGTTGGTTCGATTTTTTTCTACTACTCAAGTAAGCAACAATATCGGGAACGGCTTTGATCCGAATTGAAAGCTCTGTTTGATCCTGAAAATGACTTCGATCCATCTTTTTCTCCGGGGCCATCGCTTCAAAATCCAAAACAGCCGCGGCAGAAAAAAATACATCACAATCTGGAAACAGCAACTCTAGAGCCTCCGAGTAGTCTCTAAACCCTTCATATCGAAACACCTTAAAAAATTTTAGATACTGTTCGGCCATTTCCGTGACCACTGGCCCGAGCAGTACGGTTACCGACAGAGCGCCCGCTTTTCTACAAGCATCTGCAAGTGCAAACCCCATCTTTCCAGATGAACGATTCTGTATAAATCGCACTGGATCTAAGTGGGTGCGCATCGGCCCAGCAGAAATTAAAACACGTTTTTGATAGAGCCCCCGAAGGGCTTCTTTTGTGCAAATAGATTTTCTTATTTTCTCTATAATTTCGTCGTCCGAGGCTATGTGCCCCACCCCAGTTTCCCCGCATGAGACTTGCCCAAAAACGGGTCCAACAAACTGATACCCACAATTCAAAAGGGATTTTACATTTTGAACTACCATCGGATTTTTCCACATCACGGGATTCATTGCAGGTGCTATGATGACTGGACCTTCAAAGGCCAAAAGCTGAAGACTCAAAAAATCATCTCCGAGACCTGCAGCCAACCGCCCAATAAAATTGGCGCTCCCTCCAAAAATCACAAAAATTTCAGACCACCTTGCCGTAGATATGTGGTCTGTTCCAAAATGGCTCCGATCAAATAAGTCCGGATCCAAAACCTGGAACCCTGAAATAGTTTCCAATGCCCTGGTAGAGACAAACTCCTTTCCCCCTTGGGTCAATACACAGCGAACTTCATGGTTTGCTTGAATTAGTTTCTTAACAAAATCAACGCTCCTATAAGCGGCAATACTTCCAGAAATTCCAACACATATTCTCATAAGACCTCTCACTCAGGTTCTTGAAGCATTTATTTATGCCCTTAGAACTCCACAGATGCAAGTGGACGGTATTCCCTAGTATTTATTAATATAAAGTAAGATAATTAACTTCAATATGTTTAATCTGAAATTCAAAATACTTGTCACTTTTTTATTTTTCCCTTCATTCTCACAAGCAGCCCAGCTCACAACTGCGACCTTTGCAGCTGGCTGTTTTTGGGGAACCGAAGAATTCTTCAGAAAAATTTCAGGAGTCGTCGAAACACAAGTGGGCTATACGGGCGGCACTCGTACTGGCTCTTACGAAGAGGTCAGCGCTGGCACTACAGGACATACAGAGTCCGTTCAAATAAAATTTGATCCTAAAATAATTTCTTATCATGACCTGCTTGTTCTGTTTTTTAAAATACACGACCCGACTACTCTGAATCAACAAGGAAACGACCGAGGTACTCAATACCGCTCTGCCATATTTGCGAACTCTGCAGAACAGTTTAAAATTGCTCAAGAATTCAAAACTAAAGTAGAAAAGTCAGGAGCATGGAAACGGCCCATCGTGACTGAAATAAAAGATGCAAAAACATTTT